>CAYUVE010000124.1:0-6595 GCA_964447985.1 uncultured Thiotrichales bacterium | reverse complement strand
TGGCCTAAACGAACGATTGAAGCCCTAACAAGTTTTACAAATGAAAATATGCTTGCCGGCTCTAAGCACTATGACCGATGGCTGAGAGTTGAAAACAAGCTTCGCAAAGGCTTAGCGCAACTCATTAATGCAGACAATAAAGACATCGCCCTACTCAAAAACACCTCTGAAGGTTTGTCCGTTATCGCTTACGGTTTACCATGGCAAAAAGGTGATGAGATATTACTTCTCGATCGGGAATTTCCGTCAAACCGTATCGTCTGGGAGTCCTTACAATCGCAAGGCGTCGTAGTCAAAGTTGTTCATTGTGAGCCGGGAGAAACATCTGAATCTGTATTAATTCAACACAGCACAGAAAAAACTAAACTTATATCCGTAAGTTCAGTGCAATATGCCAGCTCTCAACGTGTTGACTTAGAGTTGCTTAGTCAGCATTGCCACCAGAATAATATTCTGCTTTGTATCGATGCCATTCAAAGCGTCGGTGCATTACCTATCGATGTACAAAAAACGCCTGTCGATTTTATTGTCGCCGACGGACATAAATGGATGTTAGGCCCTGAAGGCATCGCTCTATTCTATTGCAGCGAAACACAACGTGAACGTCTGCAACTAAAACAATATGGCTGGCATATGGTAGAAGCCTTAGGCGACTATGACCGAACAGATTGGCAGGTCGCATCAAGCGCTCGTCGCTTTGAATGCGGCAGCCCCAATATGCTGGGCACTCACGCATTAGAAGCCAGCGTTAGTCTGCTATTAGAAGTCGGTATAGAACATATCTCAACACAAGTGCTCGCACATACACGGTATTTGATAGAACAACTTAGTCAAATTCTAGGAATGAAGATCCTCAGTGAAACAAGGCAAGGTAAACATGGCGGCATCGTGACCTTCGCCCATCCAAACATCGCGAGTGCAGAACTGTACGGGTCACTTAAAGAACACGGGGTTATGTGCGCAAACCGTGGCGGTGGTGTCAGATTCTCACCCCACTTCTATAATACTAAAGCGCAGTTAGATTATGCATTAAGTACTGTAAAATCAGCTGTAGATGCGGAGTAACTGGCTAGATACATGTACACAAAAGCATTAGTAATATTCGTCCTCATATATATTTCATCAAGCTCAGCCGCAATAGATTTATGCACTAAAGATAAAGCCTATGAAATTGCAATGAACCACCTGCGTAATAGCAATATGTATTTGGAAAAATACGAGCCATACAAGTTATTTGACAACACTACATTAAATTCCAGCTGGGGAGTATATGGTATTGGCGGAGTTTCTGAAATGATGAGGGGCGGAGGTTCTCCTACAGTCGAGATCTCCCCCGAAACGTGCGAAATAATTAACGCATACTACGCGCGATGAGCTCTATAGAAGTTTAATTAAATCGCTTCATAACTCTCGCACGTTAATACAGCGTGCTAACTATCAAGGCACTCAAGCTGCTTGGGGCTGGTCCGGACGTTTAGCGGTACTAAATAAGGTATAGAAATTATCGCTACTTATTTGCGCGACATCCTCTGTACTCATATCACGCAATTTTGCAATATATTCGGCAACGTGTCTGACATAAGCCGGTTGGTTAGTTTTGCCGCGATTTGGTACCGGTGCTAAATAAGGTGAATCGGTTTCAATAAGCAACCGATCTAATGGTACTTGCTTAGCGATCTCTTTTAAGTCTTTGGCATTTTTAAATGTCACAATTCCTGAAAAAGAAATATAAAAGCCCAAGTCCAATGCTGCACTGGCCGTTTCCCAGTCTTCAACAAAGCAATGCATCACCCCGCCCGCATCTTGCGCATTTTCTTCACGCATGAGCTGAATAGTTTCTTTTTTTGCATCACGCGTATGAATAATTAAGGGCTTACCGGTCTGCTTAGACGCTTCGATATGGCGTCGAAAACGTTCATGCTGCCATTCCATATCACCTTCACAGTGATAGTAATCTAAACCCGTTTCACCGATAGCAATAATCTTGTCATTATCTGCTAGCGCGACTAACTCCGAAATCTCAGGTTCTTTTTCACAATCGGTAACCGGATGAACCCCCACCGATGCATAAACTTGAGCATGGGGCTCAATTAACGACATCATAGAGGGAAATTTTTCTAGGCTGACAGAAACACACAACATCGCATCAACATCATTTGCTGCGGCGCTAGCGAGCAAATCAGGAAGGTTTTGCCCCTCTTGATCTGGATCGATTAAGTCTAAATGGCAATGTGAGTCGATAAACATGTGAGCATTATAAAGATTTGTTCAGTACAGAGTAAGCATTTTAAAACCTAAGCATCATTGATCATGTAAAGACAAGTCTAAATAATTAACATAGATGAGGGATAGTTAGACTTTCATAATATTCTTTTCGGTAAGACGCCTATAGTTTATTTCGCTATTTACGGTCTACAGCTGTTAAAGCTGTATCCCAAATTTCTAAGTACTTATCCAGAAGTTCTTGTTTTGGGAAGCTAGCCACTTTACAGTCCGTATATTCAGCTTTTGACAAATTTTCTGGCGGGTTCCCGATTTGGATAAAAATTTGCTCTAATCTTTTTTGGAATGAATACACTGGTTCAAGCAAATTCTGATACAAAGCGTCAAGTATAATTTTTTCATCCTCCCCTTTTCCTTCCTTACTCTTTGAAATAATTTGATTCAATTGACTTTCCTTTTCTTCGTGAATTTCGGCAATTTCAGTAAGCATCTCAGATGAGAGCATTATTGCTATATCGCGACACTCCTCGTGTTCATATGCAACGGTCATAGTGGAAAAGGAATAACTGCAAAAAAGAAGTATCAATTTAAGGTTTTTCACTTTATAAACCCCTAAAGCAGACAAGCTAAATTTCGGCTTATAGAATCAACCAAGCCTATTTTTTACATCGTGTGAGTAACGCGATCCGATTCTAGAGCCCCGGCGAGATGGTTTTCGATTTTATTACGAACATCGATGCCTTCTTCGGCATTAAACTGGATGCCGATACCTGTGGTTCGGTTACCTTGTGAGCCGGTTGGGGTAATCCAGCAGACTTTGCCAACGACTGGGATTTTGTCGGTTTCGCTCATTAAGGTCAGCAACAAAAACACCTCGTCTCCGAGCTTGTACTCACCGTCTGTGGGGACGAATAAACCGCCATTGGTGACAAAAGGCATATACGCTGCGTAGAGCGCGCTCTTGTCCTTGATGGATAACGACATGATGCGTTGTTTTTGAGATGCATTCATATTAATATCAATTAGTTATTGTTGCTATTTAATCCAAGATATTAATATATCCTCCAATAGCAACTGTTCATTTAGTTGTGCATCGAGACGTTTTATCCCGAGGCTTAAGGCATCCATTTGTATCTGTAGCTGAGGCTGACCGATTTGTCTTGCTAAGGCTAAATCTGATGAGTCACGATTTAATGCAAGACACCGTATCAATTCGGCATGCCACTGCCACAAAATATATAGCGCTTGTTTCGCGCCCAACTTTAGGTAACTTTCGCCAAGCTCAACCGGGTCAACGCGCCGACTAAGCAGCTTTCGCGCCCCTTCTATCACTGTATCTCGTTGCTGGGTATTGTTGTCTTCTCTAAGCACGGCTTCTGCTTGCAATGGCGCGCCACGCGATTGCTCTAATGCTGGTTGAATATCCGCTTCTGCATGGCCACGTGCTAGCAGCCATTGCTGAGCTTCTTCGGTAGTAGGAAGGGTTATTCTTAAAGATTGGCAACGGCTACGCACGGTTATCGGTAATAAAGAGGCTTGAGAACTTATCAATATCAGCAATGAACCAGCAGGCGGTTCTTCTAAGGTTTTTAATAAGGCATTTGCCGCTGCGGTCGTCATGCGCTCCGCACCGACTATCACGGCAATTTTATTGGCGCCATACTGAGAGGTCAGCGCAAAATAGTCTGATACATCTCTGATGAGATCGATACCTATGGCCTTGCCGCCCTCACTTTCAATACGTCGAAAATCTGGGTGACTACCCGCTTCAAATAAACGACAAGACTTACACTGGCCACACGCGCGGTCACTATCCGTTTCACAAAGCAACTGTTGGGCTAACTGACTAGCGAAAATCGATTTCCCTACTCCCGCAGCACCTTGTAATAAATAAGCGTGAGCGAGCCGATTTTGCGACACACTATGGCTTATTTGTTGCCATAAACCATCGTGCCAGGGTAAGTATTCGCTGTGCGCCATTAGTGATTTTGCTGTAAATACGGTTTTAGAGTGTCAGCAATAGACTGTTTCACCTCGGCCAGCGATTGTGAGGCATCTATTACAGCGATACGTGATGGTTCTTGTTTTGCGCGTTCCAGGTATTTAGCTCTAACCCGTTCAAAGAAGGCATATGCTTCGACTTCAAAACGATCGGACGCACCACGTTTTTCTACCCGCCCCATACCTGTTGCCACATCGGTATCTAATAATAAGGTGAGGTCGGGACCACCGTCACCATGTACCCATTGTTCTAATAATGAGATGTGTTCATCGGCTATGCCGCGACCACCACCTTGGTAGGCATAGGTCGCGTCGGTAAATCGATCACATACTACCCATTGCCCTCGATCAAGTGCTGGCTTAATGATCTGAGCAAGATGTTGTGCGCGTGCAGCAAACATTAATAATAACTCGCAGTCACTGCTCATATTACTATGTTTATGACCTAGCAATAAGCCACGAATATCTTCGCCTAAATCTGTACCGCCGGGCTCACGGGTGACGATATGTTCAATGCCTTCATCAGTTAACACCTGACAAATCGCTTCTATATTTGTACTTTTACCTACACCCTCTATTCCCTCAACGGTGATAAATTTACCTCGCGGCTGCGCCATTGTTATTTTCCACCTAACTGGTATTTACGTACTGCGGCGTTGTGTTCTTGTAAGGTTTCTGAAAAATAATGTGTGCCATCACCTTTGGCGACGAAATAAATAGTCTTACCATTATCAGGGTGTAACGCAGCTTCAATAGATTTTTCACTTGGCATGGCTATGGGAGTAGGCGTTAATCCTTTATGCACATAAGTGTTATAAGGTGTGTCACGCCGCAGGTCTTTGCGTCGAATATTGCCATCAAACTCTTTACCCAAGCCATATATTACTGTTGGGTCTGTTTGCAGCAGCATATTACGTTTTAGACGACGACTAAATACGCCAGATACTTGCCAACGCTCGCTATCAACACTGGTTTCACGCTCTATAATTGACGCAAGTATCAATGCCTCGTAGGGTGTTTTTATCGCAATATCCTTAGCCCGCTTCTCCCACTGCTTAGCTAAGATCTTTTCCATTTGTTTATAGGCGCGTTTTAGAAAATCAATATCGGTAGTACCATGGGTAAAATGATACGTATCGGGATAGAAACGCCCTTCCGGATGTTCGCCGGCGAGACCTAATCGATCCATGATCTCTTCTGTTGAATACTCATTAATGGTATGGGTGAGATGTTCGCTATCGTTGACGGCTTTAAGCACTTGATCGAATGTCCAACCTTCAATTAAGGTCAACGAATGTTGAATAACATCGCCAGAGACAAATAAGGCCAATAAATCATCCGGCTTAATCATGGCAGGGATTTGATACTCACCCACTTTAATTTTGCCCGCGACGCGCTGCCACTTTGCTAAACCAATTAAGTAATAAGGTTTTCTTAAAATACCGCGAGACTGTAGAGAATTGGCAATACTGTGTACGCTATCGTTTGGCTTAATCACATAACGCACACCATCACCACCAAATTCCAAGGGTGTATTCAAAAAGTGACGCATATCCATAATCGCCCAACCCAGCGCTAAGCTGGCAAGAATCAGTAATACCCCACTAATTTTAAATAGTGTTTTCAACATTAACTAGAATTCCACTAGTACTTAATTTTTTATCTAATAAAGACATTAACCGTGAAGTCATCGCTCCCGGGGCTGTCCAACTTATACCTTCAAACTGTCTCACTGGCCATATTCGTATTGAGCTATTTGTCATAAAGGCTTCGCTAGCTGTTTTTATCTCTTCTAGAAAGAGTTTTCTAATACGCAAAGAAAAATCATGTTCTTCAGCTAACTCAATAACACTGGCTCTCATCACACCTTCTACACCGCAATGCTCAAGACTTGGGGTGATTATCTCATCGTCTATCACAGCAAAAATATTACTCATTGTGCCTTCAATTACAGCACCGTCATAATCCAGCATTACGCCTTCTTGAAAGTCATCTTGCGACGACCATTCAGACTGAGCCAATACCTGCTCAAGACGATTTAAATGCTTTAAACCCGCAACGACACTTTTTCCCAATCTGGTTCGACATAAACGTAGTGCAATGCCATTGGTCCAGTAATCCGCTGAACGTTCATTATTGTCATGAAAGCTTATTATACGTGTTGGGCCAGTCTCTGTGTTTGGGCGATAGCCGCGACGCCCCACACCACGCGTAATGGTAATTCGAATTGTTCCGCTAGGTTTTTTCTTATCGATTACCCTTGAGGTTTCGCGCTCTAAGAGTTGTGGGTCGGGCGGTTCAATATTTAAGCATTTACACGCTGATATGAGTCGCTGCATATGCTGATGCCACAGCGGTAGCCGATAATCGA
>CAYUVE010000123.1:4120-6656 GCA_964447985.1 uncultured Thiotrichales bacterium | reverse complement strand
AAGCCTTGTGGTAAACCGGCATCTTGCCAATGGGCGCGCAGTAAGCGATGCGCCAAGCTATGAAAAGTGCCCACCCACATACTGCCAACCGGGATACCCAGCAGACCTTCGATGCGACCACGCATTTCCGCCGAGGCTTTATTAGTAAAAGTCACCGCCAAAATGGCATATGGAGAGACTCTTTCAACTTCGATTAACCAACTGATGCGGTGTACCAGAACACGGGTTTTACCGCTGCCGGCGCCAGCTAAGATTAGGGCATGCTGATCTTTGACAGTGACGGCGTTTCGTTGGGCTTCGTTAAGGGGGTTTAATATATCGCTTACATCCATCAAAGCATTTTAGCAGATCGTGGGCATCGCGCTGACATTAAGCCCGCCCTAAAGTATCATTAAGGCGAACAATATTTTGCGAGTGTGTCTTGTGTTAAAGAAAATTTTTACGGGAATAGTCATTTGTGTCGCTGGCTTTTTACTCATCGCGTGTGAAAAGCCGCTGCAGGTCGATCCGAAAGAGATTGCGTCGAAGTATTACCTTTTTTTAAAAAATAAAGACTTTGAGGCTGCCAGTAAAATGTTTGATGAAGGGATGTTTCGCACTGTGCCGCGCGAGGCATGGGTAGACTTTTTGAGCCGTGCCCAAGATGAGTTGGGCGACTTAACTGGCATACGTGTCAAAAATGTCGAAACCAATACCGTCCGCACTGGGCGTATTTTTATTTTCGATGTTGCTGCAAACTACGAAAATAGCAATGCTGCTGAAACTTTAACTATGTTCCAAAGCCTTAGTGCAACCGATCTCAGTGTTATTGACTACGATATTAAGGCTAAGGATCTTAAAATCACACCGCCAAATTAAATACTTAATTTAAGCGGTCTAGACGACGGTAGTTAATCGCTTCTTGTAGGTGTTCGCTTTCGATAGTTTCTTTTGCAGCAAGATCAGCGATAGTCCGAGCAACTTTTAGAATGCGATGATAAGCACGCGCTGAGAGCTTGAGTTGTGTCATGGCGATTTGCAAAAATTCAGCATCGCGTTGTTTTAGGACGCAATAGAGACCAATTTCTTTTTCGTTAAGAGCTTGATTAGTTTTGCCATTGCGCGCGAGTTGACGCTGCCTCGCAGTGGCGACACGCTCGGCCACAGTTTGGCTTGATTCGGCTTCATGGTCACCCTGCAAGTCTTTTGCGGCAATAGCGGGAACCTCGACATGAATATCAATACGATCAAGCAAGGGGCCGGATATCCGCGCTTTGTAACGATTGATTTGGTCAGGTGAGCAGCGACATTCTTTTGTCTGGTCTCCAAGATGGCCACAAGGGCAAGGGTTCATGGCGGCAATGAGCTGAAAGCGCGCAGGATATTGTGCCTGCCGGGCGGCGCGAGAAATCGATATGGTTCCAGACTCTAAGGGTTCGCGCATCACTTCCAGCACTTTACGATCAAACTCAGGGACTTCATCTAAAAAAAGAACACCATTGTTGGCGAGAGAAATTTCTCCGGGCTTGGCGAGGCTGCCACCGCCCACTAAGGCAACCGCAGAAGATGTGTGATGAGGATGGCGATATGGTCGCGTGCCCCATTGCTGCCAATCTTCCTTTTGGCCAGCAATCGAGCTGATCATTGCTGTCTCAATCATTTCGTCTTCAGTCATAGGTGGTAGCAGGCCAATCAGTCGCGATGCCAACATGGTTTTACCGCTACCTGGTGGGCCTGTCATGATCAGGTTGTGTCCGCCCGCAGCGGCCACCTCTAAGGCGCGCTTAGCATGAAACTGACCACGGACTTCGCTTAGGTCAACGCCATTAGCACGACGACCCTGCCACTGACGAGGTTTGACGCTTGCAAGTGGTTTAATGTTTTGCAGATGAGCACAAACCGTTAGTAAGTGGTCAGCGCAGATGCAATCCGCCTGGCGTATTAGCGAGGCTTCATCGGAGTTGGCAGTGGGTAGCAGTATCTTATGCTTAGCCTGACTGGCAGCATAGACAAATGGCACTGTGCCGTGACAGCCACGCAAGCTACCGTCTAGCCCGAGCTCACCAATCACTTCATACTGATTGATATCGTTTGCATTAAGCTGCCCAGAAGCACTGAGTATGCCGAGTGCGATAGCAAGATCGTAGCGTGCGCCTTCTTTCGGTAGGTCAGCAGGTGCCAGGTTAACCGTGATACGCCGAGGTGGAAATTCAAACTGCGAATTTAGTAAAGCGCTACGTACCCTGTCTTTACTTTCTTTCACTGCAGTTTCAGGTAGGCCAACAATAGAAAAGCTGGGCAGGCCACGTGATAAATGCACTTCTACCGTGACAGGCGGTGCATGAATGCCAACCGCTGCACGGCTCATAACTTTGGCGAGTGCCATGTTTATGTCCTTATATTAAGCACGCCCTTCCAGTGGACGTGATGTTTATTTGCTTGCTTCGAGCTCGGCGAGTTGTTTTTCTAGTGCATCGACTTTGGCTCGCGTGCGTTCTAATACTTTTTGCTGCACATCAAATTGTTCGCGGGTGACTAGATCAAGCTTGCCTAAACG
>CAYUVE010000123.1:0-4020 GCA_964447985.1 uncultured Thiotrichales bacterium | reverse complement strand
TAACTAATTGTTTTTTAAAATAAAAAAACTTTGGCACAAATGATGCCCTATAACGAAACGTCTGAGCGTGATTAAGCATTGTCACGCAGTGAGTGCTGCCTGGGTAGTGCAGGCTACCCGATGTAGGGTGGGTATAAAGGCATGCACTCTATAAGAGATAGAACCTGAATACTGCGTTTGTTCTGCTGAATAGTCATGCCACTAAAGTTTAAGGAGAGGATATGAAGTTAGTTACAGCAATCATCAAGCCGTTCAAGCTCGATGACGTTCGTGAGACGTTATCGGAGATCGGCGTAAAGGGGATCACGGTCACCGAGGTGAAAGGGTTTGGGCGCCAAAAGGGGCACACCGAACTGTATCGCGGCGCTGAATACGTGGTGGATTTTTTACCTAAGGTCAAAATCGAAGTTGCAGTTGCTGATGATTTAGCCGAGCAAGTGATTGAATCAATCACCAAAGCAGCTAACACCGGCAAAATCGGCGACGGCAAGATTTTCGTCTACGACGTCAGCCAAGCCATTCGTATTCGCACCGGTGAATCCGGCGACGAAGCCTTATAAAACTAATATAAATTTTAACTTCCGCGGAGGACGTTATGGAAAGTAATATTTTTCATCTTCAGTACGCCATGGACACCTTTTATTTCTTGGTGTGTGGCGCGCTGGTTATGTGGATGGCCGCAGGCTTCTCAATGCTTGAAGCCGGCCTAGTTCGTGCTAAAAATACAACCGAAATTCTCACTAAGAATGTCGCTTTGTACTCAATCTCATGCATCATGTACATGATTTGTGGTTATGCCATTATGTACGGTGGTGATGTCTTCTTATCTGGCATTGCAGATGTTGATGTGGACTCAGTATTAGGTGAGTTTGCTGAAAGAGAAGATGGCTTTACTGGTGGTTCTATCTACGCCGGTGCTTCTGACTTCTTCTTCCAAGTAGTGTTTGTTGCAACAGCGATGTCAATTGTTTCTGGTGCTGTAGCAGAGCGCATGAAGCTTTGGGCATTCTTGATTTTTGCCGTTGTCATGACTGGTTTTATTTACCCAATGGAAGGTTACTGGACATGGGGCGGTGGTTCTGTGTTTGGCATGTTCAGCTTGGGTGACGACTTCGGATTCTCAGACTTTGCCGGTTCCGGTATTGTTCACATGGCTGGTGCTGCTGCAGCTTTAGCTGGTGTGATTTTACTTGGCGCACGTAAGGGTAAATACGGTGCTGACGGTTCTGTTCAAGCTATTCCTGGTGCTAACCTACCGCTAGCTACTTTAGGTACTTTTATCCTTTGGATGGGTTGGTTCGGCTTTAACGGCGGTTCAGTCTTGAAGCTTGGCGATATCGCTAATGCCGCTTCAGTTGCCATGGTGTTCTTGAATACTAACGCAGCAGCAGCTGGTGGTTTGGTCGCAGCTTTGATACTAGCCCGAGTACTTTTCGGTAAAGCTGACCTGACTATGGCACTTAACGGCGCATTAGCGGGTTTGGTGGCCATTACTGCAGAGCCTTCAACACCTTCTGCTTTAGGCGCTACTTTTATCGGTGCTATCGGTGGTGTAATCGTCGTCGGTTCGATTGTCTTCCTCGATAAGCTGAAGATTGATGATCCAGTCGGTGCAATCTCTGTTCACGGTACCGTCGGTTTATGGGGTTTGTTAGCCGTACCATTTACCAACGATGGCGCAAGCTTCGGTGGCCAGATTGCCGGTGCGTTAACCATTTTCATCTGGGTATTTGTCACCAGCCTGATTGTTTGGGGAATCCTGAAAGCAGTCATGGGTATCCGTGTTAAAGAAGAAGACGAGTACGAAGGCGTCGACCTTTCAGAATGCGGAATGGAAGCTTATCCAGAGTTTAGTAATAAATAGTTCATCCTTAGCTAGACTTAAGGGGCGCTTCGGCGCCCCTTTTTTTATGCGCAATCCAACAGATTTGATCAAATTCATGGAAATTTCAGTCAAAGCGCGTTAATTTATACCCGTTTCCAAACCTGGCGAAGAGAATGAAGCGAGTTATTTCTTTTGCGTTAATCCTCATGGTGGCATCTATCGCGCATGCCAAGCTGTATGAATACACTGATGCTGACGGTAACGTCCACTTTACGGATACGCCGCCGATTGATGTCGAAGCAAAGCAGAAAAAAATTAAGAGTGGTCAGCCTAATTCGCAAAGCGTTGAAAAGCTGCATGCTGAGAGAGAAGCCAAAGTAAAAGCCAAAGAAGAGGCGGCTAAAGCCGCGGTTGTTTCAGAGCAAGAAGCAAAGAATCAGGAAATTCGCGATAAAAACTGCGAGATTGCTAAAAAACGTTTGCAGTTTTATAAAGATAACGAAGGGCGTCGTATACGTACCCAAAATGCAGACGGCGAATATATCTACAGTACGCCAGAGCAAATTGCTGCTGACACGGCGGAAGCTAAGGCCTTGGTAGAAGAATGGTGTAACCCACCTAAGCCCCAGGCTGCAGCCCAGCCTTAGTTAACTTTTAAGACGACCGAGTCAATATCATTATCTTGTAGTCGAAAGCGTACAGTATTGACCTCATCGAGTCCTTTAAACGGGCCAAGCCTAACGCGGTGCCAGGCTACCGCATCATTAATTTTTACGGTTTCAATATTAGCGTGTACACCAATAAGGGCGAGCTTGGCTTTGAGTTGATCAGCTTGATTAAGTGTTTTAAACGCTCCGGCTTGTAAAACATACTGACCAGTTTTATCCGCTTCAGGAATCGGCGCGGATTTTTTGCTAGGTGATGCAGTAATGTCTTCTTCCGGTATGACAATTTCTCGCTCAGGTAGTAAGCGATAAAAATCAAAGCGCGGTTTGGTTTCTTTAGCCGGTGCAGATGTTACCTTTTCTTTCGGTTTTTTAACTTTAGGTTTGCTTTCGGCCGCGACGGGTTCAGGTGTGGCGGCAGTGTCGGTGCGTGAGTAAAGATAAACTGCCAAGGCAGCAATAAGTCCTAGCACTAAGCCAATCAATAACCACACCCACGGCGGAGTAGGTTTTTTGCGTGTTCCCGTTTTGCGCCTGGCTTGCTTCTTGCGAGTCTTGGTAGTGGCCATATTACATCGATTCAGGTGCAGAGACACCAAGTAACGTTAGGCCGTTTTTTATAACTTGAGCGACAGCGGTAATCAGTGTTAAGCGCGCGTTACGCAAGTTATCATCATCCACCAAAAAAGCATGGGCATTGTAGTAAGTATGAAAATCACTGGCCAATTGTTTGAGATAGTTAACGAGTTGATGTGGTTCACGTTGCAAGGCAGCATTAAGAATAGTTTCAGGATAACGTGATAGGCTAATCATTAGGGCATTCTCATGCTCTTCTACAAGTGAGGATAAATCACTTATTATTTCTACTTGCGGGTAACCCTTTTCAGCTAACTTGCTCATTACCGTATAAATACGCGCATGGGCATATTGAATATAAAATACGGGGTTTTCGTTGGTTTGTGACTTGGCTAGATCCAAATCAAAATCCATATGCTGCTCGGTACGGCGCATGACATAGAAAAAACGCGCCGCATCGTTACCTACTTCTTCTCGAAGTTCGCGTAGCGTAACAAACGATCCGCTACGTGTTGACATAGCCACTTTTTCACCGCCGCGATATAAGTTAGCAAACTGTACTAGCAAGACCTCGAGTTTTTCTGGGTCTTCGCCGGCAGCTTGAATGGCAGCTTTAACTCGCGCAATATAACCGTGGTGATCGGCACCCCAAATATTAATCACGCGCGTGTAACCGCGGCTATATTTTTCTACATGGTAAGCGATGTCTGAGGCAAAGTAAGTGGGCGCGCCGTTATCACGTAGTACCACACGGTCTTTTTCATCACCAAACTCGCTAGATTTAAACCAGAGCGCACCTTCTTTTTCGTAAAGATGACCAGAGTCTTTTAATCGGCTGATAGCATTATCAACTGCTTGATTGCTGACTAATGAGCGTTCTGAAAACCATTGTTCATAGTTAACACCAAACTCGCCTAAGTCTTCACGTATATCACCAAGGATGACGTCTAAGCC
>CAYUVE010000122.1:0-6739 GCA_964447985.1 uncultured Thiotrichales bacterium | reverse complement strand
AAGAAGACAAAGGCACGCGTTTTTACTTCACCATCCCATTACCGATGGAAGAGCATCAAGAAGACTTAGAGCAACTGGCGAGCTAGATTTTATACTCGACACTGAAAAAGCCGTGTATGCCAGGTAGTGGTAAATCATTAGGAATTGAGGGTGCAGGATTACCGTTTAGTGTAGGTTCGCGCGCATCCTGATCAAGTGCGTTACGGATAGAGAGTGATAAGGTCAGCGGTACATTTCTCAGTTTATGGCGTAAGCCTAAATCTAACCATAAAAAATCATCTATTTCGTCGCGTGGATCATCGCGCTCACGCTTTCTATCGGCAACCCAGTTTAGTTGGGTGGTCAACCACCAGTTATCGGCAAAGATCCAACTACTTCGAAAATAGAATTGTTGCTGCGGAGCGTTCGCTGCATCACTATTTGTTTCCTCATTAGTGGCTTTGGTATAAGCATAATTCATGAGTATATTAAGCCTGGAATGGATCTGCCATTGTGATTCCAGTTCCAGACCAAAGCCGGTTTGTTCGCCGATATTTTGCGCCAGTGTTATGCCAGTTCCGCTAGGAGCGAAGCGAATAATATCCCGCCACTGATAATAAAAAATATTAATGTTTGTCGTAATATGATCACTAGGGTCATAGGTGGTTGCAAGTTCAAAGGTATCGATGGTTTCGGGTTCTAAGTCGGGGTTACCTAATGCGACAGGATTATTTAGATTGCGCAGCTCGGCAAATGATGGCGCTCTAAAAGCACGACCATAGAGTAGCTTAGTCGTAATATCGTACTCAGGGTGCCATACCAGGGCGATGCGGGGGTTAATTGTAGACCCTATATCATTGTATCGATCCCAGCGTACACCCGTAGTTAGGCTCCAGTCTGGGTTAAAATTCCACTCATCTTGAATAAAAAGATGGTGATTAGTTCGGCTGCCGGGAAGGTGAAAAACTAAGTCGGGGTTATCGCTGACATCGATGACCGTAGTACTGGCATTGATTGGTGAAGGAAATAAGTCATCATCAATAACGAAGTTTTTGGTTTCGCGAGTTCTATCAACTTCGCTGAAACTAATGCCAGCCCCAAGCCGAATACGATGGTTCAAGAGTCCATGATAAAAGCCAGAGGTGGTCAAGCTTAGGCGGCGCTGAAAAATACTTGGATTGCCAATAACACCTTCGCTAAAGAATGCGCCGTTGGGGAATCTTGCACCAGCGGGCGAGACAAAGAGATCTGCTTTGAGACTTGAATCGAAATAACTTAGGTGTGATTCAAGATTCCAATGTTTAAAGCTATTATTGTTCTCATAATTTATATCGAGATTTAGCCGTTCTGAATCGATTCTTCCATTGGGGTCGAGAGCGAGTCCAATGCCAACTCCTGTTTCTAGGTTGTTTCTAGCTATATACCCAGCGCGAAATAGCCAATTTGTTTGCTGGATATCAAAGCTGATATCGAAGTTCTCGCTTCTGCCGTTTAGTGGGCCCGGGGCAAGTGATGCAGAAGTGCCGAGCTTCGTGTCAAGCAAAGACTGTGCGTCGGCACTGATAACACCGCCTCGACTGCTGTTATCAGTGTACTGAAATGACAAAGCAATATCAGTGTTAGGAGTTTGGTGGCTATGCAAAAACCATGTTGAAAGAATATTATTTGAGCTAGTCGATACACCAATATTCGTACCATCAATTTCCTTTGCAGATTTAGTGACGATATTAATAGTACCGGCAAGTGCATCCGCTCCATAAAGGGCTGATCCTGGGCCGCGAACGATTTCAATTCGGGAAATATTATTGACGGAAAAACCGGTCCAGCCTTGACCGCGCTCACCTAAATATGGGCTGGTTAGAGGAGTATTATTTAATAGTACAAGCACTTGCTGGTTATTAAACGAATAAATGCCCCGAATGGTATAGATGGGTAAACCACGAGAGGAACGAGCGACGTGTAAGCCGGGAATAGTTTCTAATACATCGTTAATATCTAGTGCGCCAATTTCCGCAATGTCTTCGGCGGTAATCACGTTGGCAATGGCGGGTGCACGTGACAAGGGTTGATCAGCACCGGTTGGCAGACTAATCATGCCCTCGCTAGCGTAGAGCATTTCAAGCTCATCATCAGCTAGAGCGGTTGCGCTAAGAAAAAAACAGAGGCAAACGAGCGTATGCTGTGCATATAAGCACAACTTGTCCGATGTGTGTTTGGCTTTATGCCAAAAGAAAAGCATCCTAGCTAATCAGTTATTGTCTTTATTAGTTTTTGGGAAGCTCGTGCTTCTCTAGGTCTAAACTTACTTTACAACTAATCGTGCTGAGATGGAAAGATAATTTAAAAAAGATTAAGGAGTGTTAGTGGAGCGTATTAGATACGATATTCGACACTAATAAAGCCGTGAATGCCAGGTAGTGGCAAGTCGTTAGCAATTGCAGGGGCAGGTGTTCCGTTTAAGCTGGGCTCTCTTGCATCTTCATCTAATACATTATGTATTGTTAGTGAAATTTCCAAAGGAAGGCTGCTTAAATTGTGCCGTAATCCAATGTCTACCCAAGTAAAGTCATCAATTTCATCACGCGGATCTCCAGGCGCACGTTTTCGGTCGGCTACCCAATTGACTTGAGTATTTAGCCACCAGTCGGGCGCAAACTTCCAATCGCTACGTACGTAGACTTGATTTTCCGGTGCATTAGCAACATCACTATCAGTATCTTCATCTGTAGAATTTTGGAAAGCGTAGTTAGCTAAAAGCTTATGTTTTGCATTGATCTTCCAATCGATTTCCCATTCAAGACCATAACCACGCTGGTCACCAGTATTTTGAGCAACGATTGTCGATGGTGATGTCGGTACAGGTCTTATAATGTCGCGGAGTTCATAACGGAATAAGTTTATCGTCGTGGCAATATCTTGAGTAGGGTGGTAATCAAAAGCGAGTTCAATCGTATCAATAGTTTCGGGGTCAAGATTAGGATTGCCCAAGGCGACAGGGTTGTTAATGTTTCGTGTTTCAGCAAATGAAGGTGCACGGAACGCACGACCATATAGCAATTTTGTGGTTAGATTGTACTCGGTTTGCCACACAAGCGCTGCGCGCGGGTTAATTGTCGTACCAAAATCAGAATAATTGTCCCAACGTACACCAGCAGTTAAATCCCAGTCTGGAGCAAATTGCCATTCGTCTTGAATAAAGGCGTACTGTACTGTCCGACTACCTGGCTGTAGGAAAACAGTATTTGGGTCATTACTCACGTCAATAACATTTCCACCAGCAAGAGGCGTAGGGAGTAGATTGCCGTCTAAAGTGAAATTTCTGCTTTCTCTGACTCTATCGACTTCGTCAAAATTTACGCCGGCACCGACACGAATACGGTGGTCGGTAAAACCATGGTAAAAAGCAGATACACTGCCTCGCCAGTGTTGCTCAAATACATCCGGATTACCAATGACGCCGTTAGCAAAGGTTTGACCATTGGGAAAACTAGCTCCAGCTGGATTTAAGATTAAATCGGACTTTGCGCTTGTATCGAAGTAACTTATTTGTCCAGTAAAATCCCAATTTTCAATGCTCTCATCATTAGTATAAGTGAGATCTGCATTAAATCTGTCACTATCATTGCTTCCATTTGGATCCAAGGCCTGGCCAACACCCGCGCCAGTACCGATATCTTTGCGACCCTGATAGCCTAGCCGAAGTTGCCAGTCCCCGCGCTTGAGGTCAAGACGAGTATCGATGGTTTCTGCTTGCACATTAACAGGACCAGGGGCATTGGATACCGAGGTGGCTAGCAAAGCGTCTAAGCCAGTTTG
Source organism: uncultured Thiotrichales bacterium (assembly GCA_964447985.1). GTDB lineage: Bacteria > Pseudomonadota > Gammaproteobacteria. Next base: position 2,944 of record CAYUVE010000122.1, on the reverse strand, counting down.
TGCATCAGATTCTATAGTTTCTCTTTGTCCATCGGTATTTAGGTATTGAAATGAGAAAGCAACGTCCAGTCCATTATTACTTGAGCCGTGTAGTAGCCAAGCACGTTGCGTATCAAATGAGCCTGCGCCAGCGCCAACTTCCGTACCGTTAATTTCTTGCGCTGTTTTGGTAACGATATTAATAGTTCCAGCAAAGGCATCAGCACCATGTAGCGCGGAACCTGGGCCGCGGATTACTTCGATACGAGAAATGTTTTTAACTGGCATACCGCCCCATACGTCACTGCGGTTACCTATAAATAAGTTTGTGATCGGTATGCCGTTTATTAGTACTAGGACTTGAGGATTGGTTTCAGAAATAATGCCTCGAATGGTATATATTGGATTGTACAGTCTGGATGAACGAGATACATGTAGCCCCGGAACGGTTTCTAGAACTTGATCAAGGTCAGTAGCACCAATAGCTTTGATGTCTGCAGCGGTGATTACGCTTGCAACGGCTGGAGCACGAGAGATGGGTTGGCTACTGCCAGTAGCAAGGCTAATAAACTCTTCGCCACCAAACAGTAGATCGAGTTCGTCTTCTTGAGACAAAGGTTCAGACTGCGCAATGCCACAGAAAAGTGACATTAGACCTAGCCCGATGATAGGGCTAATATGTGGCCGCATTGCTCCCTCCACTGCTATTTTTATTCCTTCTCGGCCTATGATATCGGTTTGCTGCTGCGACAACTTTAGACATTGGTAGTCTAGTCTACCATCTTCTTAGGTTTTTTCCTCTATAAGATAAACGACTACACCGAATTGGAAGAAATGATCCCTCTGTTTTGGACAAAGCGTCGGTTGAGCAAGCTACCATTCCAGCAGTAAAACATAGCGACATGTAATTTAAAAATTCCATTCTGGATAACCTAAAGTCAGCAGCTATTGCAGCAATAGGAGCAGCAATATTCATTTTCATTCTCCATCGACCTTCAATGAGGGTGGTTTCAACATCATATGCAAGCTTAAGGTGTGAACCTGTTGTAAAGCCGAGATCTTTCATAAGATTTGATAGCGGTTTTATACGTTCATCACAGTTTACAATCGGTCTCCCATATCCAGGAATTACTCTATGAGTCTTAAGCTCTCTTTTTACTATATCTTCTAAGCTATAGTTGTTTGAATTTAACTGTTTGTTACATCTCACTAAAAAATCGTAAGCACGTACATCTGGTCTACGTCCGTATAGTTCAGCCTCAGACAATGCATTTGCGCCACTTAAGGCAAGAGTTGGCGTTGAGCGTACAGTGCCTGCAAGTGAGGCTACGCGATTATTCCAGACCCGTGGGTCGGGGTAACTGGTACATAGTACCCAAATACCTTCAAATAGCTTTACTTCGTTTTCGTTAAACTCACGGCCAGTTATTGAGAAAAGCAATAACTCCATCCAGCGCATGTGTTTAAGCTCGGTAAAAAGATCCTTCCCGCGGATCACGACGCGTTCACCAGCAAAAGACAGGCCCATAGTAGTTTGCCAGTTATCTTCCGCTTCAGTTAGCTTGTCATGTGATGACATATACTATGCGTCTTATGATTTGCTGATTATGTTTTTTTTGGATCATTGGTGAGTGTAACCGCGTTAGCGAAGAAAGGGTATTTGCGCCAACCATATTGACGTTGTTCAAGTCCATGTGCGGCCGCACCGGGTAGGCGTAATAATAAGTAGAGCATTTCACCTTGTTCTGGTGAAAAACCAAGGTCAATAAATGCTGCGGTAATGACTCCCGCTAATGTCAGCGGAGCATCTACGTGTTTTTCTAATTTTTCTCTATTTGTTTTTAGCCATATGAGATTGTCGTTAGGTGATAGGCAGCATAGATGGTCTAGACTTTGTTTTACAATTGTCGAGCAACTGGTGCCGTGGGGATCAAAACCAGGTGTATGTTCTATGTCCGGCCAAACATCAACTCTTTCAGGCTTAGGTGGATTACTGATAACCTTGGCCCACTTATCAATGTCTTGTCCGCAATGTTGCCAGTATTGCATGGCGAGAAATACTTCCCGAGCGCCTCCTAATTGTCCGGCGCCAACAGACAGAGCTGCGATGAGGCTGGCTGCGCTATGCGAGCCGCCTACGCCACCTAACATGGCGGCACGAACAGAATGATCGCGTGGGCCTGGGTTGGCTAATATAACTGCTATTGCTTCTAGTAGTCGACTTTGTTCTTTGGTGGGTGGTTCTAATACGAACAGGAGGTATAAATATTCAATCCAGCTTATTTTCCCTAGCAAGTCGCCGTATACATCGTAACCGCTGCAAATACACCGCTTTGCTACGAACGGGTTGTCTTCCTCGGGATCTTCGTGCCAGATACTTGAGTGAATAACTTCTTTTTCTGGCATAGGTCTATCTACTTATGTCCTGATGCTAACATTTCTAGGCGACCCGCAAGTGGTGGTGCTTCGGTCGCGTCAATATGGATATCTAAAATTGTCGGGATATTTTTACCATGAAGCGCATGAAAATCAATGGATAAAAAATCACCTAAGGTCTTTACTAAAATTCCTTCTGCACCAATCGCCTTTGCATAAACACTAAAGTCGACAGGTGGTAGTTCTGCGCCGATTGACGCAGCACCTGCCATTTTTTGGCCGTGTTTTACAGTGCCATAAGCTTGGTCGTTAAGAATTATGTAAACAATTGGTAAGCCCAGCTGTACTGCAACGGTGATTTCATGCGCGCTCATTAGCATTGAGCCGTCACCGACTATGCAGATAACAGGTTTATCTGGCTTGGCCAATGCGATACCTACAGAAGCGCTAACTGACCATGCCATTGACGCAAAACCCATACCCATAAACAGATAAGCAGAACTATTATTGCTAGGGTTGTGGTGGGGGCATAAGTAATGAATTGCCCACAAAAAACTGTTGCCGATGTCTGCTAAGAAACGTGTATGAG
>CAYUVE010000121.1:0-6747 GCA_964447985.1 uncultured Thiotrichales bacterium | reverse complement strand
ATGAGATATATAAGAATAGTAGTGATCGATATCGTCGAACATTAACACCACGTGCTTGCCGTAACCATCGTCTGACGCAATATTTGGTAGAGCACGCAATATTCTTTTTAGCGTCTTTTCGAGATATATGAGTAAGTTATCAACATACTTTTCTTGCTCTAAAGTAAGAAAAGCAAAATTTTCTGATTCATGAATTGAATATCCATCCGGCAGCCTAGTTTGTAATTTTTCTAGCCATGATCTAGCAATATCACACCATAACTGATGTTGATCTAAACTTCTGAAGTCCTCCTCAACTCTGGCATGGATAGCATCCCAGTCAGGCCTAGAAAAATACTCTCCCTCAAAAAAATGGCTTTGCAACCATTCCATATTGGAACCCCCTTCCCTCAATATTCCTTAATTTAACTGATCACTAAGCTTTTTATAAATTTTGTTTTGGCCAATATTGGGCAAGCGCGCCACCGACTCCAGCAAGCGTCAACGGAAATAATATACTAAAGACACTGATACCACGTTCAAGACTTAAGGCTTCAATGCCAAAATAGGACGTAGCCCCAATTAGATTAACCACGATAGATGCTAAACCGACAATAGAACCGCTAAAAAATCTATTATGTTTAGCCAATCTCCCCGTCACATATCCTGAAACCAACAAAACCAAAGGAAAATAGAGTGTCGCAAATAGGTGTACATTATCAGACGCAAGAATATTAGCGCCTTGCAGAGGGCGTTGAATAAAAATTCCAACAATATATAGAACTACGTAAACGATAATCCCAATATTGATCGATTTTAAGTCCAACATTATTTAGATGCATCCGTACATCCTTAATACTATTATTATAGCCCAACTAATCACATGCGAATTAATTCGCTCTTACCATTGGTTAGCCTATCAAGCCATTCCGCAAACCCATCTAGATTTGACTCTTCTATCTCGAACGTAACAACAAACGAACTATCTTTATCTAGTTTTAAAAAAGTAGCACCGATAGCATTTAAACGACCCATTGCATCGCCAACATAGTCTTCAGGAATTGATAATTTAAAAGAGCCAACCATAATTCAGAATACTACGAACTCCATACCTGGATTCCCTTCTTCAAGGGAATGACAAGATAAAAGCTTAGTGACTATACCCACATCATCCAGTTTTATGCACATGCCCATGATCTAATTCTTCTTGCGTTGCTTCACGGATTGATTCAACGGTAACATCAAAGTGTAAGGTTTCACCAGCTAAGGGGTGGTTACCATTAATAGTCACCTCTTCTTCACCAACTTCTTCAACAACGACCATTATGCGTCGGCCTTCTTCACCTTCGGCATCAAAACGCATGCCCGGTTTGAGTTCGCCCATACCTTCGAAGGCGCTACGTGGGACTTTGCCCATCATTTCTTGTTTCTTCTCGCCATAGGCTTTTTCTGGCGGCACAACGACGCTGATTTGATCACCGACATCTTTACCGCTTAACGCTTCTTCTAAGCCTGGTACGATGTTGTTAAAACCATGCAAATATAATAATGGTTCACCTTCTTCTGAACCGTCTATTTGTTCGCCGGCATCGTTCTTTAATAAATAACTAATTCCGACTACGGATTTTTCTACTATGGCCACTTTGTTCTCCTCGTTTAGGATATTTGTCGTGCTATCAGCCGATCTCTGCGACCATGCTTTCTATTCTTTGCTCAGCGATTTCATTAATTTCACGAGCTGATAAACCTTGTGTATCGATAGGCTCACCGATACGCACTTCTATGACACCAGGATACTTTAAAAATTTGCGCCGCGGCCAAAAATAACCGGCATTATGTGCCATAGGCACCACTGGATAACCAGAACTTGAAGCCAGCATCGCGCCACCAATTTGATACTGTCCTTTTTCTCCTGGTGCCATGCGCGTCCCTTCAGGGAAAATGACTACCCAGCGACCATTATCTAAACGTTGCTTACCTTGATCGCAAAGTTGTTTTAAGGCTTTACGCCCAGCCCCACGATCAATGGCTATGGGTTCTAGCAATGCTAAACCCCAGCCAAAAAATGGCACTTTTAGCAGCTCTTTTTTCATCACCCATATCTGTGGTGGAAAAATACTTTGTAGCGCTAAGGTTTCCCAGGTTGATTGATGCTTACAAAATATGATGCCGTTACTCTCAGGAATATTTTCTTGCCCAACAACTTTATAACTGAGCCCGCAGCATACTCTTAGCCACCAAAGATTGATGCGTGACCATTGGCGAATAAAGGCATAGCGTTTCTCAAACGGCAGCGGAAATGTAAATAGGCATGCCACGCCAAAAATTACGATGGTGGTGATGGAAAATAGTGAGTAGAAAAAGGAGCGAATCCAGATCATAGATAATAAACGTAGACTAAGCTGGATTAACCGACGCTTTGTATATCGCCTTCAATAATGGCATCCGCTGCGGCTGCCAAATCATCATAGACAGGAATACCCTGGATTTCTTCTGGATTCTCTAAGGTCTGCTCTCCACGGCCGGTACGCACTAAGATCGGTGTTGCCCCGGCGGCGGAAGAAGCCTGTAAATCACGTAAGGAATCACCAATGGCTGGCACACCCTTTAAGCTAATATGCATCCGCTCAGCAATATCATTAAATAAACCTGGTTTAGGTTTACGGCACTCACACTGATCCGCTGGCCCATGTGGGCAAAAGAATATAGCTTCGATGCTGCCACCCGCATCACTGACATGACGATGCATTTTTTCGTGAATGCGACCTAACATGCTGATGTCGAACAAGCCTCTGGCAATACCAGATTGATTGGTGGCGACAACCACTTTAAAACCGGCGCGGTTTAAACGCGCAATAGCAGCAATACTGCCATCAATCGGTTTCCATTCGACAGGTGATTTGATAAAACGATCAGACTCGTGATTAATAACGCCATCGCGATCAAGAATAACGAGTTTCATACGTTTTCTACATCCCTATAACTGCAGACATGAAATATCGGCAACACGCAAAAATAAGCTTCTTAACTGCGATAATAAAGCAATACGATTATTACGTACTTTATCATCATCACACATCACCATGACTTGATCAAAAAAACTATCGACATCGTCTTTTAATGTCGCCAGTTTAGCAAGCACTTTATCGTAATCGCCTATTTCAAATAAAGGATCAAGTTCGCCACTGAGTGAAAGTAAACGCTTACCGAGTGACTTTTCGGCTTCGTCCTCAAATAATTCGCCATCAATCTCTAAGGTATTCTCGGCGTCGGCTTGATTCTTCTTAAGAATATTAGCGATGCGCTTATTAGCCGCTGCAAGTGCCGCTGCTTCAGGTAAATCTCTAAATTTATTAATGGCGGTAATGCGTTTATTCATATCCTGCGGATGTAAAACACTGACACTATCTACAGATTCAAATGTATCATGACTGATTCCTCGATCGAGATAGTAACCACGCAAACGACCACGAACAAAGTTATCTATCTCTGTCAGCGTCTTATCTTTATCGCAATCGTTTGACAATTGATTAAGCGCTGCTTTGAAAAGCAATGTCAAATCTAAATCAATATTCTTTTCGATCAGTATGCGAATAATGCCTAATGCGGCGCGGCGCAGAGCAAAAGGGTCTCGCTCGCCGGTGGGAACTTGCCCAATTGAAAATAATGCGGCGATTGAATCAATACGATCTGCCAAGGCCAGACTTTGTGATACAGCACTAGACGGTAGATCATCCCCAGCGAAACGCGGGTAATAATGTTCTTTAAGCGCTAAGCTAACACTACTGCTTAAGTTATTCGGTGAACGACTTGCGTATTGATAGCCCATTTCACCCTGAAGCTCTGGAAACTCGAACACCATGGCGCTTTGTAAATCTGCCTTACATAAGTTTGCTGCTTTTTCTAAGTCAGCAACGTCGTTAGCTGCCAAACCCTGTGCCGCAGCAATATGCTGCGCGAGACCATGAATTCGCTGAACTTTATCGTAAACAGAACCTAGCTTATTTTGGAATACAACATTTTTAAGACCATCGACGAGATCTTCTAAGGTTGCTTCAAGATCTTTCTTAAAGAAGAAGGCGGCGTCATCTAAGCGTGCTTTCACAACTCGCTCATTGCCCGCGGCGACAACATCAGGGTTAGAACTATCAACATTACTCACACTGATAAAGTGCGGCAATAGTTTATCGCCGTCCTTGATGTGAAAACATTTTTGATGGCCCTTGAGCGCCGACACGATCACTGGCTCTGGCACATCAAGATAGGCCTCATCAAACCGACCTAAAATCGGTGATGGCCATTCGACAATACTTGTGACTAACTCAAGCAAGTCTTCATCAATAACCGCTTTACCACCTGCATCTGCTGCGGCTTTATCTATGGCTGCTATGACACGTTCTCGACGAACCGTGACATCAGCAAGCACATTGGCTTTTTCTAGCACAGCGAGATAATCGCCCGGTTTATCTATACTGACAGCATGCGGATGATGAAAGCGATGACCATAGCTTTGTTTGCCAGCGGTTTGACCGAACTGTGTAAACGGTAAAACTTGATCACCATAGAGTAAGACCAACCAATGCACTGGCCGGACAAAGCTTTCATCCAAGTCACCCCAACGCATACGCTTGGGTATGGGTAACTTGGCGATAGACTGACTAAGAATATCGGGTAACAGCTCTGCTAGAGGTTTACCTTTGACGACACTACGATGCACTAGCCATGCGCCTTTGTCGGTCTCAAGTTTTTCTAAGGCTTCGACTTCGACACCGCAAGATTTAGCAAAACCCTGTACGGCTCGAGTAGGATTACCGTCTTCATCGAAAGCGGCGGCAACAGCTGGGCCGCGGCGCTCACTATCGACATCGGGTTGCTCGCTAGCGAGTTGAGTAACAATAAACGCCAAACGACGCGGTGAGGCAAACCATGTGACGGTGTCAAATTCTAGTTTGGCTTGTTTAAGCCCAGCCTCTACACCATCCGCCAAGGCTTTGGCCAAACGCGACAAGGCCATAGGCGGCAATTCTTCTGTGCCGATCTCAAATAAGAGGTCATCATGCTGACTCATGATTGTTCCTCTGCTTGCTGACACATTGGAAAGCCTAATGCCTCTCGACGCTCATAATACGCTGTGGCAACCGCGCGAGCGAGATTACGTACTCGACCGATAAAACGTGCGCGCTCAGTAACACTGATCGCACCTCGAGCATCGAGTAAATTAAAATAATGCGAGGCCTTTAATACCATTTCATAAGCTGGCAAGGGTAGGCCTTGCTCGACTAGCCGCTGACTATCGCTCTCGCACTGATCAAAATTTTTAAATAAAGCTTCAACATCGGCATGCTCAAAGTTATAGGCCGACATCTCGACTTCGTTTTGGTGAAAAACATCGCCGTAGCTGACGCGCCCCGCTGGTCCGTCTTCACACCAGGTTAAATCGTAAACACTTTCTACACCTTGCAAGTACATAGCGATACGCTCAAGGCCATAGGTGATTTCACCCGTAACAGGTTTGCAATCCAAACCGCCGACCTGCTGAAAATAGGTGAACTGACTGACTTCCATGCCGTTTAACCAAACTTCCCAACCTAAGCCCCAAGCACCCAGTGTCGGCGATTCCCAGTCGTCTTCGACAAACCGCACATCGTGCTCAAGCGGATCAACACCTAAGACTCGTAATGACTCAAGATAGAGTTCTTGTATATCTAAAGGTGAGGGCTTGATGACTACCTGAAACTGATAGTAATGCTGCATGCGGTTGGGGTTTTCACCATAGCGACCATCGGTAGGTCGGCGACATGGTTGCACATAAGCCGCTGCCCAAGGTTCTGGGCCAATCGCTCGTAAAAAGGTGGCGGAATGGAAGGTACCGGCACCCATTTCCATATCGTAAGGTTGCAATAAAACGCAGCCTTTAGAGGCCCAATAATTTTGCAATGTGAGAATCATGCCCTGAAATGAGGCAGACGGCGACGAATTATCTAATTGTGCGGGGCTGGTCATGAGATGCGAACGGCTTTAAACAGCGCGCATTATAGCGGGTAGAAGCCGGCTAATGTCTATGATGTCACGATTTTTGCTTGAATGAGATGAAACCAGAATCAAGATATTTGGGCGCAATGCCGTTAGACTATGTAGAGGTTGTGGTTATGAAAGATGCGTTTCAACCGCTAAGTAGCGAAGCGCAGTGGCATAGCCTGCTAAATGAGGCTCAAGCCAAGTCGCATCGTCAACTTAGCGAGATGTTAGAACATTATCTCGTCGTGTTATTAATGCGTTTTACGCGACGAGCGGAATCGCTTTGCCAAGCGGTCGCACCTGGTTATCTCGAAGCCATGACCGCCGAAGGCCAGCAGCGCCCTAGAGAACTGCGCGATGTCGGCGATACCTGCTTGTTACTTGCCGGGCTATTCCCAGGCCGCGCTAACGCTTTAGCTGTCAAATCTGATTACTATATCGGTCTAGGCCAATCTGCCTACGGCGAAGCGTCTACCCACCTTGATACTGAAGACCACCCTTTATTTCTCACGCTGGCGCAACGTTTTGTTAGTGCTATGGACGTGCTCATGGCCATACGATTGCTGAATGAATCTACGACTATGCTGCCAGACGCATTGACCGCCCATGATTTGCACAGAACTTATGGCAGTCGTAGTGCACACAGTGCTCTGTCACACCACTGCGAGCAAGAAAGCTGTGTCATAGTATCCCCTTCTAGTGTTTTTGCGATGAGATCTGCGAGTCCGGTAGATCAGGGAGTGGATTAAT
>CAYUVE010000120.1:0-6856 GCA_964447985.1 uncultured Thiotrichales bacterium | reverse complement strand
CAAAACAATCCGCCAAAACAATCACACTACTGTAAGGTTTTGAAACATATTTCATTATGTGAATAGCCTATCAAACGACCGCTGTACAAGCGCTGAACCACATGACTACTGGAGCTAAACATTGATTTATCAACCAGTTACCGAACCATCTTAGCGAATACACCAATAGTCCACATTCTGCTCATCAAGGAATTGTTCGGCATTTTTTCCTTGTAATAGGCTTAAGGTTGATAACATACCTGCTTCAACACAGGTTGACGCCGCAACGGTAATCGAATGGGGTGCGTTATCTACTGGCCAACCAGTTTTAGGATTCAGCACATGACTATAACGCACACCGTCTTTTAGCAAATACCGACGTGCATCACCGCTAGTCGCCAAAGCACCTTTATAAATATCCAAGACACCAATGGCTTTGCCAAGTTGATCGGGATCCTCTATTCCTGTACGCCAAGCTCGGCCATTTTGACGCGGCCCACTAACAAAAATATCTCCACCAAAATTAACTAAATAACTATGCAGACATTCTGCACCGACCAACCCAGCTGCTCGATCTACCGCGTACTCCTTGCCTATTCCGCCAAAATCAATCTGCATACCCGCTGGCAAAGTCAGCCACGGCTTATCCCAGGAAACTTTATCCCAACCTATTAAAGGTAGTAATTGATCAATCTCAGATTGCTGAGGAATACGATCACCACCGTCAAAGCGCCACGCACGCCTTAAGACCCCCGATGTAACATCAAAGAACCCATCACTGAGTTGATATAACTCGTCAGCAAAATCGACTAAACGTGCGGCCTCCTCGTCGAGTTCTACTTGCACACCAAGAGCATTATTGATTTGATAAATAATATTATCGTCTCGATAACGACTATAAACCGTCTCAATCCGCCAAGCATCCGCCGCAACAATCTCTAACAGTTTTTTTGCCTCGCTAGCATTACCGCCATCTACCAACAACTGACAAGGGCTAGCCATGGCGATGAACTCTCCGCACCAACAGCCATCTTTTTGTTGCAAATTTGTTTCACGTTTTTCGACTTTCATCACTATCGACTTGCGACCTATGCCGCACTTTACTCGTTAATTACTTTATCGATCACAAAAAGACAAAGTTTTGTGAGAATGTTCGCAGTTAATCCTTTCAATCATCGGCAAGCTTATTCCCGACGTTGCAGTACAGCGTATTGCATTTGGGGCGCATGGTTTAGTAACTGGTACAGGACCATATAGGCGCTCAAAAATGAATAGCAAAATCATTACTGCAATTGTACTAAGTATCTCTATCGCCGCCTGTGGTGGCGCACCAAGCGACAGCTCCAGCTCTTTTTCTAACCCCGCATTAGCTACTATGTCCGGCACGGCTAGCGCGATGACTCAAGCAGAGCTAGACACACTTACCGACGAACAACAACTACAGGTTGCCAATAAATTACTCGGCACCATGATGAAAGGCATGCCGGTTAATGAGTTGTTTGATATCTCACAGGGCATGCAAAGCATTCAAGGTGCAACCGTTGCATCGGCAACATTATCATCGTCAAGAATTTCGTCCCTTATCGCCACGACACATCAAGCATTGACTACCTCGCTTAATGGCGCAGAAAGGTTTCAAGCTGACACACGCATTAATGAAGACTACCGCTTTACTAGCGGCCGCCCACAAGAAGAGCCTCTAGCACAATTTTACGAATACCCCCTTAGCAAAGACATGTTTGATCGCTATGTGGCGTATATCTTGATGAATACGATTTTATTTTCACCGGCTGAGGAAATAGATAGTGTCGACATGGATGATGTTTTCTCGGTTTATAACAACTTAGTACAAGACCTTCGGTTTAATCGCAACATTCGCCAGATCGTCGCGCGCCACCAACGTAGCTTAGAAAACTGGCGTCGCTTTCGCTCTCCTGAGGATAATACTCGCGAGATGATTGAGATTTATCTTGGTTTGTTCGATCGAGATGAAGATGTGCCTCTTGCTTCCATTGCTTGCCAGGATCTTTTCCTAACTGATGAAGACGAAGGCTATTTACTGATGTCAACGGGGAACCTTAACACCACACCTCAATTGATATTTGCTAACGAAAGCCTACCCCCCTATACACCTGCATTTATTACACGCTGCAATGACTTCTATGATTTTGTTGCCAGCCACCCTTTACTTATACCGCGTATGGCATCCGTATTAGTTGACTACTACATGCAAGGCCGCGATGCCGCTATTCGCGGGCAAATGGTACAAGACATCGTTGATAGTGGTGCGCAAACCTTCCAGGACATTATCGCTGGCATCATTTTCTCGCGCGAATATTTATTACTTACCGAGCGACCCAAATCATTTGAAGAAATTTTCTTTAGCACATCCGCTCAAATAGGCTGGGATGCACGTCGCGATATCTGGCGTGGCATGGCCAGTGGTAGCGGAGGCATAAGAGAAGTTCATTTGGAACAAATGGGATGGCCTACCATGAGCTCAAAACTCGGCCGCGTGGCCGGTGTACCGCAAGATGCCTTTGCCTTTGCAAACTATCATAAAGGCTTTCGTGAAGCGCTAATGATTGATCGCACGCAATGGCGCAACCAACTCGTTGACAGTGATATTGCAGCACTTTCAACCAGTGAGTTTATTGACTATCTCTTTATGTCCACATGCTTACGCCGTGCCTTACCCGATGAACAAACCGACCTCACCGCGATCGCCGCATCGCTTGGTTATCTAAGCAATGGCAATCAATCCGTCGCAAGCAATCGACATGATGAAATTGCACAAATTGTCTTCGATTACATATCACGACTGCCTGAAATTTATCATTTCAACCAAATTACGACCAGCTAACGGTAACGAGAGAAAAATCATGAAACGCAGAACATTTATAAAAGGTATGGGCGCAATGAGCACTGTCGGTGTACTACCTAGCTTGTCGACAAGTAATTTCTTTATTCGCCAAGCCATGGCTACACCACAAATTAACCAGGTTAATTTTACGGCTACTACGGTGCTACCTCAGTTAATCAATATATTTCTTTATGGTGGGCCTTCTGAGTTAGCAGGTAACTTAACCAATATTGTCGATATCAATGCTAACTCGCAAAACCCATATCCGAATAATTTGCTACGAGCAACGACCGATAATAACGGCCGCATTACGAGTAATGGTTTTTGGAGCGATGCCGGCGGCAATGAGATGGAAGACATGCTTGCTTCCGGCGACTTAAGCGTCTATCGCACTATTAACCGTTTAAAAAATAACACCCGGGCACATAGGCCTAGTATTTTTTCCAGCCAAATGGGAAATTTGAATATTGATAATAGCCCCGGTATTGGTAATACACTTGCCGCTGTGCTATTTAATAATCGTGCTGCTCTTGACGGGAGCGCTCTATTTGGAGGCAGAACCATTGAGCAATTGGTGCTACCCTTTGTCTCATTTGAGGGCGACACCGTAGCATTCAGACGTGATCCGGATATTCCACTACCACAGTCACTAAGAGATGTTAGCCTCGATGATAATTTTGACAACCCTTATAACCGCTCTGATAACCCACATGATACGGCTTTAGAAGCCTTGGTCGCGAAAGTAGTCGATGCCAATACACAAGCCCGCTACAGCAATGTAGTCGATGGCTTTAGCACACGAGCGCAACTTGACTCCTTAGTCGGAAACTTCGAAGTGGCTTCAAGCACTTTACCGAATGTGGGTGTTGGCGATCCTGACGCCGATGCTAATGGTGTTTTGCAATACCCTGCTAACAACCGTTATACCGACCGTTTACGTGCCGCCACAACCTTGGCCATTGCCAATCCAGACAGCATGTACATTACCGTTGGTGGTGGACTCGGTGGCTGGGATGACCATAACTCCGCGCTGGAACGCTATATCCCGCGTATGCGCGATTTAATGCGTGCCTTACGCGTTGCAATGAAACACATTCGCTTTTCTGACATTTCGCAAGGCGGCACACGTGATACACGCAATATCATTATTAATGTCCATGGCGATTTCGGCCGCAATGTGAACCTCAACAATTCTCAAGGTTGGGATCACGGCAACAACCAAAGTTTTTATACTTTGGGCGGCAGCACTGTCCGTCCTGGTGGTACAGCGGCCTTAGGTAAGGTGGTTGGTGCTACTGAGCGTTTTGGTAACTCTGGGCAAAATCGTCAGTTCACACGACCAACCAGTGGCAGCTACCAAACCGAACCACTATCAATTGCCTCAAGCATATATAGCTATTTCGGCGTACAAAACCCCGAAGTGCTCACCCAAGACGATCGATATTCACTCACTGGCGAGCCCGCTATTAACGAGACCGTTGCCGGTGAAGCGCCCATGTTCCCGTAAGCTGCACCTTATATATACGCGTAGGGCGCAATATTTGCGCTCTACGCCGCCATGACTGTTAGACAAACCAAACTCCATTGGTCATCTGACAATCTATGCTATCTAAGAGCATATGGAGCACTAGCCCGATGCCGATCAAGCTGAGCATCGGAATAAAACACATGAGCACGTAGCCAGGAATCGGGGGCAATCCATCCAAAAAATGAAACCCCACACTACAGCGACCAGGATCATAAATAGGATCTGCCCACAGATGGTCAATGTCTACGATCATGGTGGACACCAAAACCACGTAAGCCATTAGCCACTTATTTCTGAAAAAGACGGCGACTACTGCAGCCGGCACAATAAAATGCAGTGCTAAATGTAACAAACCAAAAGACCTTGAGTTAAATTTGCTGATTATAGCGGCTAAACAAAAAATACTGTGAAATCATGCAGTTATTTTCACTTTTATCGCTCACGCAAATGAACCTAAATGCTTGAACCTGCCTCTAGTATCTCATACGCTAGTGCTAAATGATGGGCACTAGCGTCAATACTTTTAACTAGGTGCTTGCAACCAGTCGCTAATAAGCTATCTGGTTTATTTTTTAGGCGTGTCCCATGAATGAATCATCGCCCACTAACGGGCGTAACACAATGAGCTCTGAAGAAGAGATCCAGCGTGATCGCTCTGACCGTGCACTAATTGAACGGATTTCATCATCACGGGATCATACTGCCATGGAAACACTTTATGTGCAGTATCGCCCAAGGTTAGGCAGCTTCTTACGGCGCTTAACCTATGACGATAACCTTATTGAAGAGGCCTACAATGATGTCATGCTTAAAGTCTGGAATAAAGCACATCAATACCAGGGGCAATCAAAAGTTTCTAGTTGGATATTCTCCATTGCTTACAGAACGTGTCTGCGCATGGTGAAAAAACAGAAATTTCGCCAAGGAATACTTGATGTGCTAGGTCAGAATAGTACACCTAATGATGCTCCTGACAATATGTTATTAGACGAAACAACTGAACAAGCAGACTTAATCGGCCAGGCGCTTGAAACTCTGTCGGCGAAACACCGACTCGTTATCGAGCTTTGTTATTTTGGTGGCTACTCAACTGAAGAAGTCAGCCAAATCGCGAATTGCCCAACTAATACGGTAAAAACGCGTTTACATCACGCACGAAAAAAGATTCGTACTTTTGTCGAAGAGACAGAAGCGAGTTAGCTGGAGACATGAACATGAGTCATAGCCAAATACCTCATCCACTTGAAGGCTTAGTTGCCGATTATTTGAATGGCCATCTTTCAGAAGCTGACGTGCAAAAGATTGATGCCGCAATAACAGAAAACGCTGATTTTCGAAAAATGGTTGAATTTGAGCGTAGCATTCAGCAGTCGATCTCTGCGGAGCAGACAGCACCTAATCGCGTACCACAATTTTCTAAGATCGCTGATCAACTGGATGACTCTGCCCCGGTTGGTGGCCTGCTCGGCGGTTCTGGATCAGCATTGTCTCTGCGTTGGACGACATGGGTTCCGACTGCAGCGGTTGCCATTCTTGTTGCTGTCGTCGTTGGTTACCTCCCGTACGGCGGACAAACTATTAATGAGTTTGAAACACTATCCGATATCCCAGTCACTTATGATGAACCTGTGCTACGCATGATTAATAAGACTGACTTAGATGAATCTGCTTTAAACCAACTCATTAGAGAGTATGATTTAAAAATTATTAAACGTTATCCCGACGCAAATGCTATGGACGTTATATCTAATCAGCCCACCCAACTTGATGTGCTTGCTAAACTATTAGAAAACGATCAAAGAGTGAAGTTTGTACAAATTAAACAGGCGCAATAAATTTATGACCAACATGACAAATCTACTCAAAGCTTTACTGTTATTCGGTATCGCTGCCATGACGATTAGCTGCGCAAACACCCAAACCGCCAGCATTCCCGAGTTGGAGAATACAGATGACATCATGATGGTAGTAATCGATGACCCTCGCAGCGAAAGACGCAAACGCGGCTTATCAGGCCCTGGGTATTCCGCCCGCTTGGCCTACGACGATGATCCTTTGTTACACAAAGCCGCGGTCGCTATCGCTGACGACCATGGTTTATCTATTCTTTCTGAATGGCCTTTGAGAAACTTGGACGTACACTGCTTTGCTATTGCGCAACCATCGCCTGAAGTATTGGCAGCGCTACGCAACGATGATCGTGTTCGCTGGGTACAACCCTTTAATGACTTTGTGGTTAAGACTAGCGATATGCGTGTCAAATTAAATGAATCGCCAATTAACCATTTTTTTAATAGTGTAAGTGAGCGCGGTAACAACGTTAAGATTGCCGTGATCGATACTTCCGCTGATACCAGCCATCCTGATTTATTGCAAAGCAGCATCAAAGAAACTAATTTTGCCGGTAACCGCGGGCTACCCACTAAAGAAGCACATGGACCTGCAGTAGTCGGCTTGATCGCCGCACAACCTAGTTCAACTGAAGG
>CAYUVE010000119.1:0-6887 GCA_964447985.1 uncultured Thiotrichales bacterium | reverse complement strand
TTCTCACCCTTGAAATCCGTTTAAAACACCACATATTAATAGTATGGACAGATGCCTATTGGGTCTGTCTTTTATGGTGAGCCTGGCCGATGGCAGGTTCGAGTTATCTTGCTTTATGGAGAAAACAACTATGCGTAATTTTGATTTAACTCCTTTGTATCGTTCTTCAATTGGTTTCGACCATTTATTCTCTTTGTTAGATTCTGCTTCGCGCAGTGATAGTTCTAACGGTTACCCTCCTTATAATGTAGAGCTGGTAGATGAAGATCAGTATCGCATTACTATGGCTGTTGCAGGTTTTGATGACAGTGAACTGTCTATTGAAGTGAAGGAAAATACTCTAACTGTAACGGGTGAGAAAGTGGCTGATGAAACACAACGCAATTATCTACACCAAGGTATTGCGGCACGTAATTTTGATCGTCGCTTCCAACTGGCGGATCACGTCAAAGTGGTCAATGCGAACCTTGCTAATGGCCTGCTAGATATTGAGCTGAAACGCGAAATACCTGAAGCAATGAAGCCACGTAAGGTTGCGATTAATACTGCAGTGAAGAAAGAAAAGTTACTTGAAGGCCAAGCCGCCTAAGAGTATGGCTACGAAGGAGGGGGCAAATGCTCCCTCTTTTTTATTGGCTAAAAAATAGCAATTATTTTTCGAAGTTAGCTGATAAAGCAACTTCAATATCTTCTGGAATTTCACGATTACCGGTATTGCATAAAGCATCATAAAGCTTATGTACGCTAATGCCGTAGTCTTCGGGGTAAAGCTGTTCCATATCACCTTGACGAGAACCTTCCACCATTTGTTTTGCAAGACCGTTGTCAGGCAATAACAGATCGACGATCGGCTCAAAGCGCCAGAACAAACCGCCGTCTTGTTCTATTAGAGCAATGTATGCCTTCATTTCCTGAATGACATCGTACTGACGACGATTGCTCATCAGCATATAAACAAATATACCGATGGCAGAGCTCGGTACCATAATAATCCAGCTCATTTTTGCCAGGGTTTCTTGATCGATGGCGCCATTGCTGACACCAATATTACCGAGTAATAACAGCACGCCGTAAACAACGGCCGCTGCGATGACGCCATGCAGTTTTGGTTTGTGCTTGGCGGGTGCAATGCGTTTTTTAAAGTCGAGGCGATCCAAATCAAACTTGCGTTCAAATTGCTGAATAATGGATCGTTTAATTTTGCGTTTAGATTTAGCAGCCATAAGGCCGCGCATTATCGCATGATTTATCTAAGATGCATCAACCAGGATGCAACAGCGGGCTAAAAAATTATTCGGTGGCTTGGCTTTTCCCGATTTGGCAACGATTACGACCTAAACGCTTGGCTTCATAGAGTGCATCGTCAGCACGCGAGAAAACATCTTCGGGTGTATCGCCTTCTTTAAATTCGCAAATTCCCGCAGACATGGTGACAGGGACTGGTTTTCCTGCAACATTGAAATTGCTGAATTCAACGGCTTTACGAATAGTATCTGCTACGATAGCCGCCGCTTGGGTATCGGCGCCGGGAAGCAGCATAATGAATTCTTCACCGCCATAGCGAGCAACGAAGTCGGATTCGCGCAAATGGCTCTGCAAGATATTCGCGATATGTTTAAGTACGTCATCACCAGTGAGATGACCAAAGGTATCGTTGACGAGTTTGAAATGATCGGCATCCCAAATGACTAGGCTTAGTGGTTTGTGATCACGTTTCCAACGAGCAAATTCAATGGTGATACGCTCATCAAAAGCAAGACGATTATGAGTTTTGGTCAGTGGATCAATAGTTGCTTGAATATGTTGTTCTTTGACTTGTTGGCGCAGTACATTAGCCTCGTTTTCCATTGACTCAAGTTTCGTGGTCAGTTCATTAACGAGTTGCTCTGATTCGGCATGTGCCGCATCATGTTCTTGTTGATGGGTGCGAACATGTTCGCGTAGACCATCCAATTGGTTAAATACAGATTGTCTGAGCTGTTCAATATCTTCGTGGTTATTGATGGTATGGTGAATACCATCGACACTTTCGGTAACGTTTTTCTGAATGTTTTCGCTGGCAATTTTAACTTTATCGCGAACACTAGAAAGACCGGAAACATTTAGTTCCATAATTTCTAGATGGTCTGTTAACTCAGACAAGAAACTTTCTAATTCATTTTTTTGTTGCTGAACTTGGTTTTTAGCTCGCTCAATGAGATTAGCTAATAACTTAAGTAAACGCGGCCATTCTTCTTCAGATAAGGGTCGCTCCAGTCTTTCGCGAATATTATCGACATCGACACTGAGTGATTCTGGAAAGCTGAGAAATTCGATCAGTAATGTAATGGCATCTGAAGCTTTATAGTGCTCGTCTCCACCTGCGCCAATTTGTGATTCGAGGTCAGCGCCGGCCTTATTCAATAGTTCGGTAAGCTCGACGGCTAGTTGTTTGCGAATTTCTGGTCCTGCTTCAGCCGAACGTGCTTGTATTGACTTAAGCGTTGTATTGGGGATTTCTGGAAAATCTAAGCGGCTAACAAAAACGTTAATTAAATTAACATCACGTGGCGCTTCTGCGGGTGCATCGGCAGTGCCGCTAGAAGCTTCCCGTGAGCTCGCAGAAGATTCTGTCCCACTTTGGGTGCTGACAAGCTGACCAATGTCACTGACGATTTTTTCCAGTTCTTGCTGGCTAGGCTCATTGCTAAGCTGAACTTTGAGTTTTTTTGCTTGTTTGCGAATGCTATCGACGTTTTCAAGTTCATCCGATAACTTCATTAAAACTTTTGTCGGGGTCAGCTGATGTTCGGTTTCTTTACTCAGCTCCATCAAGGTACCAGGCATGCTAGCTGTAATATCCTTGAGCATGGCCAGATCAAGGTGTTTGCCCATTGAGTCGCGTAGGCTAGCTAGGCGTTGATCCAAAACAGGATGAACCCCGTTTGCAGCAATGGTAAGGCGGCGTATCGTGCGGCGCAGCAGTTCCTCAGCCTCGACCCACTCTCGCTCTTTACGTTTGAGGTCTTCGTGAATCTGGTTGTATTTTAACTTCCAGTCACCGCTGCCGGCGTCTTTTTTTGAAGAGCGACTTAACATAAATCTTTATAGTTCTAATCCTGTAAACGCTATTTTTGCGCTGAAAGGCTACCGAACAGAACTTTGCGTAATGGGAGTAGCCCGGAGCCATTACTGCCACGTCGTATAATGTGTTTAACGTCAAAATTGGCCGAAACTTGAGGCGTGTGAGGCTGAAATAGCCCCAGTGTGAGGCTACTAATTAAGGGAAAATGAGCTAATTAATTGACTAGATTGGGAATTGCTAGAGAAAACGGCGCGATATCAATATCGAAGGTCTCGCCGTCGCCGCTAATCATTTGATAGCTGCCCTGCATAGTGCCAAATTCCGTCTCGAGCGGGCATATCGAGGTGTATTCAAAATCATCGCCAGGCTTAAGAGTTGGCTGTTCACCTACCACACCGGCACCGCGCACTTCCTGCACTTGGCCATTAGCATCAGTAATAACCCAATGACGGCTGATCAGCTGCATCGTTTTATCACCCTCATTAGTGATGCGTACCGAGTAGGTAAAAAACCACTGCGAATGTTCAGGTTCTGAGCGTTCGGGAATGTAGTGTGACTGAACGCTAACGAGGATACCTTCTGTGCGAGCTTCTGAGTGAGTCATGTAAACAGCTTCTTAGTTTTTTGGGCGCTAATTATACCTAGTTTATTTGTTAGCGGGGTGTGCTGATCGCTACGTTATAATAAGAATTTATGTCTAGATCTAAGGAAGATATGCCAACAAGCATCAGTTTGCTAGTACCCGGCTTGTTGGGCGATCCATTATTTGCCCCAGCGATGCGTGGTATCAGTTTGCCAGTCTTAGACAACTTGTTCTCGGCAATTGCAGAAGAATTTCCAGCGACCAAGGATTATGAGCAACAACTTATCGCTTTGCTGGGCGGAAGCACCAAGCAGAGCCAAAGATTGTCGATGGCCCAATTGCTTGGGCAGGGGAGGGAGTTAGATCATCCCGCTTATCTGCTTGCCAGCTTTGTTCACCTACAGGCGGATTCCGGCCGTTTGCTGATGTTTGGGGATGATGGCTTAGAGATTGACGACACCGAGACACAACAGTGGCTGGAAGAGTTACGTCCAATATTTGCGGCACACGATATCGAAATCGAAGCCTTATCTGCTGAATGTTGCTTATTAGGTTTGAGGCGAAAGCCAGACTCCGTATTTTCTGCGCCGCAACACGTCATCGGACAAGATATTCATCGTTATATGCCAGATGGTGAGGATGGCGCCATGTGGCGCAGCCTCATCAATGAAGTACAAATGCAACTTCACCGAAGTTCAGTAAACACTGAACGCCAAGCCAGAGATCAAAAAGCGGTTAACAGCCTATGGTTTTGGGGTGATGGAGATTCAGTTAACTTGGAACACAATGTTTGGCAATGCATGGTCAGCGACGATGCGACAGCTCGCTTGCTTGCTAAGCGAATAGGTATAAATAAGTTAATATCCTTGGCACAAGGTGATCAACTCTTTGATCAAAGCCATGATTATCAACTTATTGTTGATACGACAATGATAGGTTCAACCAGGCGACAAGATTTTGATACTTGGTATAGTCGATTAAACCTCTTTATCGAGACGATTGCCGAACCTGTCTTACAAGCGTTAAACAATAAGCAACTCAAAGAAGTACAGATATATCCAGTTAACGGTTTTTATTATCGAGTTCGGCCCAGTGGCTTTGGCAGACTATTTCGTTTTTTCCATAAGCAAAAGACCTTTGCCAGTTATTTAGCAGAAAACTCATGACTAGCTTTATCGCCAGCAAAAAGATCACACGACGCACAAGGGACGCAACTCTACAGTTGCCGCCATCACTGCATCCTGTATTAGCAAACGTGCTTTCTGCGCGAGGTCTGGAGTCGGCGGAAGAACTTAATTATTCTCTGGGCCAATTACTTTCCTATCGCCATCTCAGCGATATAGATACCGCAACGGCCTTATTGTTTAAGCACCTAGAGGCTCAGTCACATATTCTTATTGTGGCTGACTTCGATGCCGATGGCGCTACCAGTTGCGCACTAGCCATGCGAGGCTTGCGTGCTATGGGCGCAGCCAAGGTGTCTTATGTGGTGCCTAACCGTTTTGAATATGGCTATGGACTCACACCGGAGATTGTCGATGTAGCCGTACAACAATCGCCGAATTTAATTATCACCGTTGATAATGGTATATCGAGCATCGAGGGCGTGTGCGCAGCCCGTGAGCAGGGCGTTGATGTGTTGATTACCGATCATCATCTACCGGGTGAACAATTACCGAATGCTAATGCCATTATTAATCCGAATAAAAAAGATGATCCTTTTGCGAGTAAAGTTTTAGCCGGCGTGGGCGTCATGTTTTACGTGTTAATGGCATTGCGTACTTATTTAAAAGACCGTCATTGGTTTGCTAATCAAAATATCAGTCCACCAAATCTTGCACAGTGGCTAGATTTGTTAGCTTTAGGTACCGTCGCTGATGTAGTGCCGCTAGATCACAATAACCGCATATTGGTTGAGCAAGGTTTGCGGCGTATTCGTCAGAATCAATGTTGTCCAGGTATTAGCGCCTTGCTGGCTGTATCAGGCCGCAACTCGGTGTATCTCAATAGTGCCGATCTTGGTTTTGCGCTCGGGCCTCGATTAAATGCGGCGGGCCGTTTAGAAGACATGAAACAGGGTATCGAATGCTTGTTATGTGATAACCCTGATCAAGCATTTCAATTGGCACAATCGTTAGACAAGCTTAATCAACAACGCCGCGACATCCAGGCACAGATGAAACAAGAAGCTATGGCTCAAATGGATGAGTTCAGCGTTGATACCGAAGATAGCTTTGGTATCTGTGTCTATCGCCAAGATTGGCACCAAGGCATAGTCGGTTTGGTTGCGGCACATGTTAGAGAGCATGTGCATCGCCCCGTCATTGCTTTTGCACCTTGCGGCGAAGGTGAGCTTAAAGGTTCGGCGCGTTCCATTCCGGGGCTACATATTCGAGACGCGCTAGATACCGTCGCTACACGTTACCCGCAACTGTTATCTAAATTTGGCGGTCATGCCATGGCAGCGGGGTTGAGTTTGCGCGAAGCCGACTACGCCGAGTTTGCACAACGATTTAATGAAGTCGTCAGAGAAAGCCTGCGTGATGAAGATTTACAAGAATGCATACACAGTGACGGTGAGTTACAAGACGAGTATTTAAACCTCGAAGCCGCTTTTGCCTTACGCGGAGCGGGGCCTTGGGGGCAGCATTTTCCAGAGCCGTTATTTGACGGCGAATTTGAAATCGTCCAGCGGCGAATCGTTGGCGAAGCACATCTAAAGTTAGGCTTGCGTACAACTCAGGGACGGATTGTCGAGGCCATTGCATTTAATACTACGGATATTGATTGGCCACAGGATACTAAGCGGGTAAAAATGGCTTACCGCTTAGATATCAATGAATACCGAGGCGAATGCACCCCTCAGCTGATCGTTGAGCATATT
The DNA here is from genome assembly GCA_964447985.1 of uncultured Thiotrichales bacterium. Classification (GTDB taxonomy): domain Bacteria; phylum Pseudomonadota; class Gammaproteobacteria. The sequence goes on along the minus strand of CAYUVE010000119.1, from coordinate 356 downwards.
GAGCCCTTATTAGAGAGCAAAGGTTAGCTGAGAATCGACCGGATGTTGTAAACTACGCCGTTTTGTACGTTATTAGGCTCCACAATGATAGAAATCAACCTTATCTCGCGTCGTATCAAAGATATGCAGGATCGCAGCAATGCTCTTAGGGGGTATCTTTGACTATGAGCAAAAGCACGAAAGGTTGATCGAGGTCAGTCGAGAATTAGAGCAACCCGAAATCTGGAATGATGCCGAGCGTGCCCAAGCGCTAGGTAAAGAACGCTCACAACTTGAGCAAGTCGTTAATACGCTCGGAACCCTGGGCAGTACCTTAGACGATAGTCAAGAGCTTCTAGAGCTCGCTGCCGAAGAAG
>CAYUVE010000118.1:0-6929 GCA_964447985.1 uncultured Thiotrichales bacterium | reverse complement strand
TCAATACCTTCGCCCTGATATATGTCAAAAATTTCAACTTGTCGCAGTAACTCCCCAGCCGATTTCCTGACGCATTGAAGCAATTCGCTCGCCGCTATGCCCTGATCAACGATGACAGCAATATCGCGACGATTTGATGGGTAACGTGACAATGGCTCAAAATTCGGAATATCTTGGCTTAGCACTGAATCTAGATCTAATTCAAACACTGTAGTGCTCTTCAAGTCGAGTTTTTGCTGTAACTCAGGATGCAGCGTCCCTAGCCACCCAATATGGCTTCCATCAGCAGTCAAAATCTCCGCAGTCTGTCCAGGATGAAGCGCGGGGTGGCGATTCGCAATAAAACTGGCTCTAATCCCAGGAACTAAGGCCTCAATATCGGATTTCACATCATAGAAATCATGTGGCACTGATTTTCTGCCCCATTGCTGCGGACAGACATCACCACAAACAATGCCAGCAATAAAGTACTGCTCATCTCGACTACCCTGCTCAAGCAGATACGTAGCGCCGACCTCAAAAAGACGTACGCGCTCCTGCTGCCTCGCAAGGTTATAGCTTGCCGCTTGAGCTAAGCCCGGCCACAGACTGGTACGCATAACCGACATGTCAGCAGAAATTGGATTTTGCAGGCCAATAGGCTCAACATCAGGTGAAAACTGCTGCTGAGATTCCGGCGCGACAAAACTATAGGTCACCGCTTCCTGGTAACCACGATCGACCAATATCTGCCTCACTTCTCGTTTGCTACGCTGTGTTTCGCTTTGCGGGCGAATCGATATCGCCGCCTGCATAGGCTGAGGCGCAATTTTATGATAGCCGTGAATACGCGCTATCTCTTCGATTAAATCCGCCTCGATTTCGATATCAAAACGATAGCTCGGTGCAGTGACTTGCCATTCACCTGCGCTTGTCGATTCAACACCTAGCCCGAGTCCTTCGAGTATGTCTGTAACAACGTCACTGTCTAAGCTCAAACCCAGCATACGCTCGATTCGGCTTGCGCGCAGAAGGACAGGTTGTCTAGCGGGCAGCTCTGATTCATTTACCGCTTCAACAATCGGGCCCGGCTTAGCATCGCTAGATATCTCTAGCAATAAACTGGTTGCGCGCTCTATAGCCTGGCGTGCTAACTCAAAATCAACACCCCGCTCAAAGCGATGCGATGAATCGGTATGCAAGGCATATTGTCGGGCTTTACCGGCAATGGCATCGGGATGAAAGAATGCACTCTCGAAGAAGATATTTTTAGTGTCAGGCTGTACCGAGCTCTCTAATCCGCCCATCACCCCGGCAAGCGCGTGGGCTTGTTTATTGTCAGCGATAACCATGGTCTCAGCATCTAACTCGACTTCGTCATCATTCAACAAGGTGATTTTTTCACCTTGCTGCGCCATACGCACCTGAATGCCTCCGTCTAGTTTATCCAGGTCAAAAGCATGCATAGGCTGACCCAGCTCTAACATAACATAGTTAGTAATATCGGCAGCAATATTAATGCTACGAATGCCAGAACGACGCAAACGCTCACTCATCCAAACGGGTGTTTGCAACGACATATCAACATCACGAACTACTCGACCACAATAACGCGAGCAAGCTGCGCCCGCATTCAGCTCGATGGTGGTTTCATCTTCAACAATGGCATAAACAGTTTTTGAAGGCGGCGACACCAACTCAATAGTATTTAATACTGAAATATCTCTTGCCAATCCTAACAAGCTCAAGCAATCACCACGATTAGGCGTTAGCGAGACCTCTATGACGTTATCACTAAGCTTAAGATAGTCGCCGATATCCTGCCCAATCGGCGCATCGTCAGACAACAACATTAAACCTTCAGATTCATCTGACAGCCCTAACTCAGACTCTGAACATAACATGCCATGCGAGTCTTCACCACGAACCTTGGCTTGTTTAATTTCTATATCAGTTGGCAGCTTCGCGCCGACCAAGGCAACCGGCACGACAATTCCTACCGCTGCATTTGGAGCGCCGCAAACGATATCCAAAACTTTATCGCCGATATTAACTTTTGTAAGTTTCAATTTATCGGCATTTGGATGAGGTGTTGTTGACTCCACCTTACCAATCACAACATTTGAAAATTGTGGTGTGAGACTTTCTATACCTTCCACCTCAAGACCCGCCATCGTGATTTGATGCGCGAGACCTTTGGTATCTAAGTCTGGGTTAACTAATTCACGTAACCAGTTTTCGCTGATAAGCATTACTCAATCTCCTATCAGGCAAACTGTTTTAGAAAACGTGAATCGTTTTCAAAGAACAAACGCAGATCATTAACGCCGTAGCGCAACATCGCCATACGCTCAACACCCAGACCAAATGCTAAACCTGTGTATTCTTCGTTATCAATACCGGTTGCATTAAAGACATTAGGATGAATCATGCCACAGCCCATAATCTCCAACCAGCCAGTATGGCTGCAAACTCGACAGCCTTTACCGCCACACATAACACAAGCGATATCCACTTCAGCCGATGGCTCGGTAAATGGAAAATAGGAAGGTCGAAAACGTAGCGGTAACTCTTTTTCAAAAAAGGCGCTGAGAAATTGATCAAGCAGCCCTTTTAACTGCGCGAAGCTGACATTTTTATCAACGACAAAACCTTCGATCTGATGAAACATCGGCGTATGCGTTAAATCAGAATCACAGCGATACACCCTACCCGGTGCAATCACACGTAGAGGCGGCTTTTGGTTTTCCATCACACGAATTTGCACAGGCGATGTGTGCGTACGTAATACAGTGCTTTCATCCACATAAAAAGTATCATGCATGGCACGCGCGGGATGGTTAGCCGGAATATTCAGCGCTTCAAAGTTATGTTGGTCGTCTTCAATCTCAGGGCCTTCTGCGACTTCAAACCCTGCAGACGCAAACAAAGAAACAATACGATCAATAGTTAAAGTTACCGGATGCAAACTACCGTTTTGTTGGCCACGACCGTCCAAGCTTACATCTATGGTTTCACTTGCTAACTTTTGTTCTAGCTCTAATGTTTTTAGAATAGTACGACGTTGTTCTAGGACCGAATGGACAGACTGTTTAGCAAGATTAATTTTCTCACCCGCAGCAGGCCTTTCTTCCGCGGTTAATTTGCCCAATTGCTTTAACTGAGCTGTAATCAAGCCTTTCTTACCTAGGTAATCGACCCTTAACTGCTCTAATGACTTTAGATCTTCGCTTTGATTGATCGCTGCCTCAGCATCAGCGACTAATCTATCCAATTCTTGCAAGGTGTAACTCCAGTTACTCTATAGCTAAAACTAAAAAGGGAAGGCATGAGCCTTCCCTTATCGATTCACATTGTCACCGCATTATCGAGTGCAACGCGTTGCGCTGTCACTTACGCGGCGGCAAGTGTGCTTTTGGCTTTTTCTGCTAACACACCGAAGCTGTCTTTATCGTGTACAGCTAGGTCAGCTAGAATTTTACGATCTACTTCGATCTCGGCTTTATTTAAACCATCAATCATGCGGCTGTAGCTTAAACCGAACTCACGTGCCGCAGCATTGATACGCACGATCCACAAGGCACGGAACTGACGTTTACGTTGACGACGGTCGCGATAAGCATATTGACCGGCTTTAGTTACTGCCTGCTTGGCGACACGATAGACGTTTTTACGACGACCACTATAGCCCTTGGCTTGATCAATAACTTTTTTGTGTTTGGCGTGAGCTGTGACGCCGCGTTTAACTCTAGGCATGATTAATCTCTATCTATAATTAAGCATAAGGCAGCATGCGTGAAACCGCAGCTGAATCAGATGCATGAACTTTTGCTGGGTCACCAAGGTGACGTTTACGCTTAGCACTCTTTTTAGTCAGAATGTGACTACGAAAAGATTGTCCGCGCTTGAAGCCACCGCCGCCAGTACGCTTGAAACGCTTGGCTGCACCGCTATTAGACTTCATTTTTGGCATTGATAACTCCTTAAACTCAAAACTAACGTTTCGGTGCAATCACCATCACCATCACACGACCTTCGCGCTTGGGATGCTGCTCAACCACACCAATATCTTCTAAATCTTTGGCTACACGCTCAAGCAGTTGTAAACCCAACTCTTGGTGCGCCATTTCTCGACCGCGAAAACGCAAAGTTACCTTTGTCTTATCACCGTCTTCCAGAAACCGTCTGAGATTACGCACCTTAATATTGTAATCTCCGATATCAGTCCCAGGTCGAAACTTAATCTCTTTAACCTGAATCTGCTTCTGTTTTTTCTTGGCTGCTTGTCGCTTCTTGTTCGCCTCGAATAAAAACTTTCCATAATCCATCGCTCGACAGACAGGTGGCTCGCTATTAGGAACAATCTCAACCAGATCCATTCCGTTTTCTTCTGCATAGTTCTGCGCTTCTTTTATGGCCAGAACCCCAACCTGTTCACCGTCTACGCCAATTAAGCGGACGTTAGGCGATGTAATTTCCTCATTTAACCGAGTCTTTTTTTCAGCAGCGATAGCTATTTCTCCGTATTGCGACTATAAGCGCCAATTTCAGTTTTCACCTTCTCAATAAACGCGTCTATCGGCATCGACCCAAGGTCTTTGCCGTCCACCGACCGTACAGCTATGGTGTCGTTTTGCATCTCGCGGTCGCCAGCGACCAGCATGTATGGAACACGCTTCAAGGTGTGCTCGCGGATTTTAAAGCTGATCTTCTCATTTCTCAAGTCCGAATCGGCCCTGAGCCCATGTTTTTTAAGGATTTTTTCCACTTTTTGCACATATTCGCCCTGATTTGACGAAATATTCAAAATTACTGCCTGAGTTGGCGCCAACCAGACCGGAAAAATCCCCGCATATTCCTCAATCAATATACCGATGAAACGCTCTAGAGAACCCAAAATGGCACGGTGAATCATCACGGGCGTTTGTCGCGAGCCATCTTCGGCCACGTACTGCGCATCCAAACGGCCAGGCATAGAGAAATCGACTTGAATGGTGCCACATTGCCATACACGACCAATACAATCCTTTAACGAGAACTCAATCTTAGGGCCATAAAAAGCCCCTTCACCTGGTAACACTTCGAAATCAATCTCTTTGGCATTCAAGGCATCTTCCAGCGCCTTTTCGGCTTTGTCCCATACCTCATCAGAACCAACACGCTTCTCAGGACGAGTCGAAAGCTTGATTAAAACCTCGTTAAAACCAAAATCGGCATAAACGGCATAAAGCAGATCGATAAAGGTCGCAACTTCAGATTGAATTTGATCTTCAGTACAAAAGATATGCGCATCATCTTGGGTAAAACCGCGCACACGCATAATGCCCTGCAAAGTACCTGAAGCCTCATTGCGATGACAGCTACCAAACTCAGCCAAACGCAAAGGCAAATCACGATAGCTACGCAAACCCTGATTAAATACCTGCACATGGCACGGGCAGTTCATCGGTTTTACCGCATAGTCACGATTTTCGGACTCCACCGTAAACATATCTTCGCGGAATTTTTCCCAGTGACCGGACTTTTCCCACAGTGTCCGATCAACTAATAACGGCGTATTAATCTCTTTATAACCATTATCACGCTGCACCTTACGGATATAGTCCTGAACAAGGGTATATACCGTCCAACCCTTGGGGTGCCAAAACACCATACCCGGCGCTTCTTCTTGCAAGTGAAATAAATCGTGTTGCTTACCGATCTTACGGTGATCTCGCTTCTCAGCTTCTTCTAACTGTTTTAAGTAAGCCTTTAACTGTTTTTTATCGGCCCAAGCTGTACCATAAATACGCTGCAGCATTTTATTATTAGCGTCACCACGCCAGTATGCTCCAGCCAGTTTAGTCAATTTAAAAGCACGTAGATGACGTGTATTCGGTACATGCGGCCCACGGCACATGTCCGTGTATTCTTCATGATGATAAAGCGCGATGGTTTCACCATCTGGAATATTCTCGACCAATTCCATTTTGTAAGTTTCATCACGGTCTTCGAAGGCTTTATAGGCTTCTTCGCGGGTAACGACTTTACGAATAACATCGTAATCGGTTTGAATCAACTCATTCATGCGCTTTTCGATGGCATCGATATCTTCAGGCGTAAAAGCCCGCTCGTAGTCGATATCGTAATAGAAGCCATTTTCAATAACCGGACCAATCGTCATTTTGGCCGTCGGATATAACTGCTTTACCGCGTGTCCCATTAAATGCGCAAAAGAGTGGCGAATAATTTCCACGCCTTCTTCATTCTTGGAAGTAATAATTTCTAAACTAGCGTCATCTTCAATCGCCACGCAAGCATCAGCTAAAACACCGTTAATGCGGCCAGCAATAGTTGCTTTAGCGAGCCCAGGACCAATGTCCTCAGCGACTTGCATGATAGTGACAGGATTATCGAAATGACGTTGACTACCGTCAGGAAGTGTAATTGTAGGCATAGGTTCCTCAGTGGTGACCCTTACGAGAGGCCACATGACTATATGTAAAGATAAAATTGGTAGACGCGATTGGACTCGAACCAACGACCCCTACCATGTCAAGGTAGTGCTCTAACCAGACTGAGCTACGCGTCTATACCGGAAAGCAAGCAAGGATACAGAAAGACCTGCACTGTGACAAGAATTCAGGTAGTTTTCTTCAAGAAAATCAGTGGCTTTTGTTGGTTTCATTCAAGCCGCTAAGCACATCTTAGCGGCTTGAATGAAACCAATACTATATCACCAGATTTTCCTCATCATAGATTTCTAGTTAACCCAAGTAACTTGTATCGCGTTTCAATATCGGGTGGCATTTTGCCACCCTAGAGTTTTCACTTCATCTGAAAAAACCATTAAATTTCTATGGTTTAGAAGTATTTATCCGTGCCGATACTTAATTCATGTATGTTGGATTGGAAGGGATTGAAAGCAGTCATTAATCGAGGGAATTGACACTAAATCATACATGCTTAAA
>CAYUVE010000117.1:0-7094 GCA_964447985.1 uncultured Thiotrichales bacterium | reverse complement strand
GGCTTTGCCCATATTGCATCACTCGATGAAATGACAAAAGGTCATATGCTGGCTGATGTGGTATCGATTATTGGTACACAAGATATCGTATTTGGTGAGGTGGATCGCTAATGGCAGACAAGCCCACCATGTTCTCGCACGAGACATTAGCAGAAATTAATAAGTGGATAGAGCGTTATCCACCTGAGCAACGTCGTTCTGCGGTTATCCCTGCTTTACATGCGGTGCAACGTGCTAATGGTGGTTGGTTAACCACAGAGTTAATGGACGCTGTTGCAGACTACTTAGAAATGCCACGAATCGCAGTTTATGAAGTGGGTACTTTTTATAGCATGTTTGTGCATGAGCCGACCGGGCGTCATAAGATTAATGTTTGTACTAACGTCTCGTGTATGTTGTGCGGTTCTGATGAAGTTGTTGCACATCTTAAGAAGCGCCTTGGCGTTGGTTTGGGTGAAACTACTGCTGACAATAAGTTTACCTTGCGTGAAGTAGAATGCTTGGCGGCTTGTGGTGGCGCGCCGATGATGCAAGTCAATCGCGACTATCATGAGAATCTCACACCCGAAAAGATCGACGAGATCTTAGACGGTTTGGATTGAGAGAAGAGTTATGACTAACGAAGTGTGTTTTCGTAATATCCATCTACCTAACTCGTGGAAGTTAGATACCTATGTAGGTAATGAAGGCTATGATGCGTGGAAAAAAATACTTCGTGAGAAAACTCCGCCTGATGAAATTATTGCAGAATTAAAAACATCCAGTTTGCGTGGTCGCGGTGGTGCAGGTTTCCCCACAGGTTTAAAGTGGAGTTTTATGCCACGCGATGCCGAGGGACAGAAGTATATTGTCTGTAATTCGGACGAAGGCGAGCCCGGTACATTTAAAGATCGCGATATTCTACGTTATGATCCGCACTCTCTAATTGAGGGTATGGCAATAGCCGGTTATTGCATAGCAGCAACAGCCGGTTATAACTATATCCGTGGTGAGTTTGATGAGCCTATTGATCGTTTTGAAGAAGCACTAAAAGAAGCTTATGCCGCAGGTTTGCTAGGCAAAAATATTCTGGGCTCAGGCATCGATTTCGATTTGTATACCCATATCGGTGCTGGCGCATATATCTGCGGCGAAGAGACGGCATTGCTTGAGTCTTTAGAAGGCAAAAAAGGTCAGCCACGTTTCAAACCACCGTTTCCAGCAGGCTATGGTTTATATGGTCGACCTACTACCATTAACAATACTGAAACCTTGGCATCAGTGCCGACAATCTTACGTAAGGGTGGTCAGTGGTTTTTAGATATTGGTAAGCCGAATAATGGTGGACCAAAGATTTTCTCTGTCTCGGGTCATGTAAATAAGCCGGGTAACTATGAAGTGCCATTAGGCACACCGTTCGCTGAGTTATTAAAGATGGCAGGTGGAATGAAAAATGGGGCTACCTTAAAAGCCGTTATTCCAGGTGGTTCATCCGTGCCAGTCTTGCCTGGCGAAATCATGATGAACGTTGATATGGATTACGATTCCATCGCCCAAGCAGGTTCCATGTTGGGTGCGGGCTCAGTCATTGTGATGGATGATTCGACTTGCATGGTCAAAGTACTCGAACGAATTTCGCATTTTTATTACGAAGAATCTTGTGGTCAGTGCACACCGTGTCGTGAAGGCACAGGTTGGTTATCACGTATGGTACATCGTATTGAGCACGGTAAAGGCACTCAAGAAGATATCGATAAACTAGAAGATGTCGCAGCGAAGATTGAAGGTAGAACGATTTGTGCCCTAGGCGATGCGGCAGCTATGCCGGTGGCGAGCTTCGTAAAACATTTCCGTGAAGAATTTGCCTACCATGTTGAGCATAAACGCTGCATGGTCGGCCCGAGCGTACATTAGTCGAGCGTTCATTATGGTTACGATAGAAATAGACGGTCAAAAGCTAGAAGCAGAAAGTGGCGCGATGCTTATCGAAGTTGCCGATAAGGCAGGCATACATATTCCACGTTTTTGCTATCACGATAAATTATCTATCGCGGCAAACTGCAGAATGTGTTTGGTCGAAGTAGAAAAGGCGCCGAAACCTTTGCCTGCTTGCGCAACACCAGTGATGGACGGCATGACTGTTCATACTAAGTCTCCTAAGGCTTTAGGTGCGCAACGTGGCACCATGGAGTTTTTGTTAATTAATCATCCTCTTGATTGTCCAATTTGTGATCAGGGTGGCGAGTGTGACTTACAAGATACAGCCATGGGTTATGGCGGTGATTCGTCAGAATACGCCGATAAAAAGCGTGTTGTTAAGGATAAGAATCTCGGTCCATTGATTAACACTGATATGACGCGTTGTATTCATTGCACGCGCTGTGTTCGTTTCGGTCAGGAAATTGCTGGTGTGATGGAGCTGGGGGCGACGGGGCGTGGCGAGCATATGGAAATCGGCACTTATATTGAAGAGAGTGTTGATTCAGAGTTGTCGGGTAACGTTATCGACCTGTGTCCGGTAGGTGCTTTAACCTCAAAACCATTTCGTTATACCTCACGTCCCTGGGAACTCAGTTCCAGTGAGTCTATCGCACCACACGATTGTATAGGTTCTAATATTGTTATTCATAGCCGCTTTAATGAAATTAAGCGCGCTTTGCCTCGAGATAATGAAGAAATTAACGAATGCTGGATCTCGGATCGAGATCGTTTTTCTTATGAAGGTTTAAACCAAGACCGTTTATTAACGCCAATGGTTAAAGAGCGTGGTGAATGGCATGAAGTAGATTGGGAAACTGCCTTAACTAAGGTAGCAAACGGACTAAATGCGATAAAAGAACAGCATGGTGCTAATCAGGTTGGTGCGTTGCTATCGCCATCATCTACTCTAGAAGAATGTTATTTAACACAAAAGCTTGTACGAGGTTTGGGTTCGAGTAATGTTGATCACCGCCTGCGTCAATTAGATTTCAGCGCTGACGATATTGCGCCCGTGTATCCGACCTTAGGTTTAGCGATAGATGATATAGAAAATTTAGATTCAGTATTACTGATTGGGTCTAATATTCGAAAAGAACAACCGATTGCTGGCCATCGATTACGTAAAGCAAGCAACAAGGGAGCTCAAATATCGTTTGTTAATGGTATTGATTATGAGTTCAGCTTCCCAGTTGCCAATTCTGTAGTAGTCTCACCTGCACGTTACGCTAATGAGTTAGCGGCTATCGCCAAAGCATTAGTTGAGAAGGGTGCTAGCGGACCGGAAGGTATTGCGAATCTCGTAAACGGTACTGAGCTTAACGAGGTGCATCGTGCCATAGCAGAGCAACTGAGTTCAGGTGCTAAGGCAGCCGTCATACTAGGTACACAAGCACTACAGCATGCTGATGCAGCAACGCTTAAAGCCTTAGCATTGGCGATAGCGCAAATGAGCGGTGGCTCATTTGGTTGTTTAACGGACGGTGCTAATGCTGCGGGTGCTTGGTTAGCGGGTGCTGTACCACACCGTATCGTCGATGGTGGCGTTTCATCACGTGTTGGTTATCACACGCAGGATATGTTAGGTCATGGACTCAAGTCCTATTTATTATTAGGTGTTGAGCCTGAATACGATATTGTTAACTCTATGCCAGCCATTAAAGCTTTGGCTGACGCTGAGTTGACGGTCATGATGACACCTTATGTTAGTGACACCATGCGGGCTTATGCTGATGTGTTGCTGCCAGTCGGTCCGTTTTCAGAAACATCGGGTACCTTTGTTAATGCCGAAGGGCGTTGGCAGAGTTTCAATGGCGCAATCCCCGCGCATGGTGAGTCTAGACCTGCTTGGAAAGTCTTACGTGTCTTAGGCAATTTATGTCAGGTAGACGGTTTTGATTACACCAGTTCAGAAGAAGTACGTGACGAAGTTCAACAGCTTTGTTCTGAATCACCTGATCTAAAAGGTAGCTGGCGTTGTCCGGCTGAATTAAAGTCTGTATCTAATAATATTGGTACAGTGAGTGATGTGCCGCTTTACGCAGTTGATGCGACAGTGCGCCGAGCAGAAGCCTTACAAGCGACGACTGATGCGAAAGACTCAATGGTCGCAGCGATCAATAGCGCCAGTGCGGAGAAATATGGTTTACAGGGTGCAGAGCAAATTCGCTTGTCTGCCGATGATGAGGAATTTTCCTTACCGCTGCAAATTAACGACCGCGTAGCGGATGATTGTGTGTATGTGCCTGCGGCCGTTTCAGCGACGGCAACCTTTAACTTTAGTCAGCAAGCTGTACAGATTCAGCGTTAGACGGAAACGAGAATAATAAGCTAATGCAAATCGCAATAGACATATGGAATTGGTTGCCCGAACTAATTCAAATTTTGCTCAAGATCGTAGTGATCGTTGTGCCAATCATGTTGTCTGTTGCCTATCTCACCTTGGCTGAACGTAAAGTGATTGGTTATATCCAGGTACGTATCGGCCCTAACCGAGTTGGGCCACGAGGATTTTTACAGCCTATAGCGGATGGGCTAAAACTAGCGCTAAAAGAAATTATTATTCCGACCAATGCTAACCGCTTTTTGTTTGTTCTAGCGCCGCTCATTGTATTAGCACCAGCCTTAGCGGCTTGGGCCGTAATACCTTTTGACGAAGGTTGGGTGTTGGCCGATATTGATGCCGGATTGTTATATATCTTGGCTATGACCTCACTCGGTGTTTACGGTGTCATCATTGCGGGTTGGGCATCTAACTCAAAATATGCTTTTCTTGGTGCGCTACGTAGTTCGGCTCAGGTCGTATCGTACGAAATCGCTATGGGTTTTGCGCTGGTTGTTGTCTTAATGGCAGCGGGTAGTTTGAATTTGCAAGATATCGTGTTACGCCAGGAAGGAAGCATTCTGCATTGGTTTTGGATTCCTCTGTTCCCGATGTTCGTCGTTTATTTTATTTCCGGTGTAGCAGAAACTAACCGCGCGCCTTTCGATGTGGCTGAAGGTGAATCTGAAATCGTTGCCGGCTTTCACGTTGAGTATGCCGGGATGACCTTCGCGCTATTCTTCTTGGCAGAATATGCCAACATGATTTTGATCGCAGCCTTGACCGCGATTATGTTCATGGGTGGGTGGCTAACTCCATTCCAGGGCACTGGCTTAGAAAGCCTACCATTTATAGGATGGCTTTTTGATTCGGGTATCCATTGGTTGCTCATTAAAATGGCCGTGTTCCTGTTTTTGTTCTTATGGTTTAGAGCAACTTTCCCACGCTATCGCTATGACCAAATCATGCGTTTAGGTTGGAAAGTATTTATTCCTATTACTATCGTTTGGATAGTTGTGACTGGCTTCTTAGTTTTAGGTGAAGTCGGACCTTGGTTTGACAAGGCGTAGACGGACTTTATTTTAAGAGACAATGTTATGAGTAATCTCGGACATTATTTTAAAAGTTTTATGTTGGTAGAACTGCTGCGCGGCATGAAGCTAACAGGGCGTTATTTCTTCAAAAAGAAAATTACGGTTCAGTACCCAGAGGAAAAAACACCGCAATCTAATCGTTTTCGTGGTTTACACGCTTTGCGCCGTTATCCAAATGGTGAAGAACGCTGTATTGCTTGTAAATTATGTGAAGCAGTTTGTCCGGCGTTGGCAATTACTATTGAGTCGGAAGAGCGTGAAGACAAAACACGTCGTACAACACGTTACGATATTGATTTATTCAAATGTATTTTTTGTGGCTTTTGTGAAGAAGCCTGTCCGGTTGATTCGATTGTAGAAACTCGAGAATTTGAGTACCACTTTGAGAATCGCGGTGAGCAAATCATGACAAAGGAAAAACTACTAGCGATAGGTGATAAATACGAGAGCCAAATCGCAGCGGACCGCGCACAGGATGCGGCGTTTAGATAAACAGATAATTATCAGACTGAGAAACGATAAAGCATGGCCATAGAGCCCCTAATTTTTTATTTTTTTGCTGTGATACTGGTGGCAACATCGGTAGCAGTGATCACAGTGCCCAACTCGGTACACGCTGTGCTGTTTTTGGTTTTGGCGTTTTTTACCAGCGCAGGCTTGTGGTTATTGCTCGAAGCAGAATTTTTGGCTATCACCTTGGTGCTGGTTTATGTCGGTGCTGTCATGGTCTTGTTCTTATTCGTGGTAATGATGTTGGATATTAATTTTGAACCGACACGAGAAGGCTTTATTAAGAACCTGCCGGTAGGGATTATTGTTGCCTTAATCATGGTAGTCGAAATTATTCTGGTTGTCGGGCCGTACTTTGGTTTAGACACTTATAGCGCGCCCGTACCACATCCAGCCGATTACAGTAATACCAAAGAATTGGGATCGGTCTTGTATACCGTTTATCTGTACCCGTTTGAATTAGCCGCAGCGATACTATTACTCGCCATCGTAGCGGCCATTATGCTGACCCTGCGTCGTAGACCTAGCAGTAAATATCAGGATATCGATGAGCAGGTTAAAACGCGTAAAGCAGATCGTTTACGCGTGGTTAAAATGCCAGCCGAAGGTAAGTCTGCCGAAGCAGATGGAGGTGAGGCATGATTTCGCTGTCACACTTCCTAGTTCTAGGCGGTATTTTGTTTTGCTTGAGCGTTGCTGGAATTTTTCTTAATCGCAAAAACGTGATTATTCTTTTGATGTCGATCGAGCTAATGTTGTTGGCCGTTAATATGAACTTTGTCGCCTTCTCACATTTTCATGGTGATACAGCAGGGCAGATATTTGTTTTCTTTATATTGACCGTGGCGGCAGCCGAGGCAGCAATAGGGCTAGCCATATTGATCACCTTATTCCGTAATCGCCGAACGATTAATGTTGGCGAATTAAACGAGTTACAGAAGTAGGCTAGGGGATACGAAAATGGAAACAGTCTATCTTGTCCTCGCCTTAGCCCCATTAGTCGGCGCCATTATCGCCGGGCTATTTGGTAAAAAAATTGGTCGCTCCGGAGCGCATTGGGTCACCATCATCGGTGTCGCCATTTCTTTTGTTTTATCGCTGGTTGTTTTCAACCATATCGTTTTAAACAGTGCTGGTACCTATAACGCCACCGTTTATCAGTGGTTGTTAAGTGACGGGATTAATTTTGAAGTCGGTTTCTTAGTCGATGA
>CAYUVE010000116.1:2891-7141 GCA_964447985.1 uncultured Thiotrichales bacterium | reverse complement strand
CGTGCCTTACCGACATAAAGCACTTTTCCCTGTGCATCCAACATTCTGTACACGCCAGGCGTATTACCAAGCTGCTTAACAAATGCTTTACCATCAAACGGGTGATCGGTTGTTTGCTCATTAGAGGCTTGGGGATCCGCAGGCTCGTTAATTACCACCCTCTTTTTAATGTTCGGATGCATCGCTATCTATCGTTCATCGATATACTGGCGTATGCGTGCCATTATGGCCATGAACATCTCTTCTGTTAGGCGCCGGGTTTGAGTGTTATAACGGCTGCAATGATAAGAAGTCACCAAATATTGTCCGGTGGGCAATTCATATTCAACACCGTGACCAAATGGATACTCCTTTAACTTTAAACCCAGGGCGCGCAGTACCGCTTTATGAGCAATGCCACCCAGGGTAAAGACAACTGCACCGGATTCCAGCGACGCTATTTCTTCAGCCAAATACGGATTACAACGTTTTATCTCATCAGTAATCGGTTTATTTTCTGGCGGTAAGCATTTGACTGCATTAGTAATTCTACAGTTTATGAGCTCCAAACCATCTTCAGCAGAAATCGACTCCTCTGCTGTGCTAAAACCGTATTCATAAAGTGCCTTATAAAGTAATACGCCGGCATAATCGCCTGTAAAGGGTCTACCTGTGGCGTTAGCACCATGCATGCCCGGCGCTAAACCCACTACGAGCAAACCTGGCGACTCGACTCCAAAAGCTGGCACAGGCCGAGCGTGATAACTAGGATGCTTAGCTTTAACATCATCCAGGAAGGTTGCCAAACGCGGGCATTCACGACAATCAAGATTAAAACTATTCATGACGATATTTTAGCCAGGTATGCCACTATTTGCTGAGTTTTTAGGCTTTGCTACTGCCAGGTTCATAATTACTCTAAAATGGCATGGTCTTATCATAAAATAGTGATTAAATGATGTTTTACTACGTTTGCATTATTGCAAGATTATATTTGGGTAAGTAGATGAAAAAAGCAGGTCTTATATTTGGCGCATTACTAGTTTGTTTGACTAGCGTGATGTTAGTACTGTCAGCGACGGCCTCAGAAAAGTCCGCCGTTAACGATGAGAGTGTAAAAACCGCCATATTCGCGGGAGGATGCTTTTGGTGTAGTGAGTCTGACTTCGAAAAACTAGACGGTGTAGTTTCTGTCATATCCGGTTACACAGGTGGTAAAGAAAAAGATCCTACTTATATTCAAGTGTCAGCTGGTCGCACCAGCCATACTGAAGGCGTCGAGGTACGCTACGACCCAGAAAAAATCAGTTATAGCGAGTTAGTAGAATTTTTCTGGCGAACTATTGACCCAACCCAAGTCAATGGTCAATTCTGTGATAAAGGTAAACAGTATAGAACCGCCATTTACTATCAAAATGATGCAGAAAAAAATATCCTAGAACAGTCCTTAGCGACACTCAACGAAAGCAAGCCTTTTGAAGAACCCATTGTTACGGAAATTGCAGCCGCATCAAAGTTTTATCCTGCTGAGGAATATCATCAGGATTACTATAAACGTAATGAATACCGTTATAAATTTTATCGCTGGAGTTGTGGCAGAGACCAACGCATTGAAGAGCTCTGGGGCAAACAACAGGGTTGAGCAATACCTTAGATCTTGCGCCGTTCGCTACGGCGCCTATCTCCAGTCGCCTGCAATAAGACCTGCTCAGCTTTTGCGCCGAGAAAAACATAGGTACCCAGCCCAACAAGTAAACCTACAGCTGCTAACATCATCAACACTGATTGAACGAGGTAGGTTCCATCGCCTAATACTGATTTAAACATCAATAGTAGAGACTCAATAGAAACAGCAATCAGTATTGCAGCGATGAAACGAGTAATCGTACGGCGCGTCGAGCTATGCCGAAATATATCTTTATGCATTAGCACTTCTTCCTCAAGCATTGTTTTACCTAAATCAAAAACTGCCAATGCCAAAGTAAGATAAATGATGATGCTAAATGGCTTTAAGGCTACATCGGCCTCAGATGGTTTCGAAAACAAACCAATTGTTTCAACACTTGCGGTATACAACAGTATTAACACGACTGAAAACAAGCCAATGACAATGAGACTATAAACTGATTTAAAGAATGGCTGATAGCGACGGCGAGCCCTATCGCCCATCAAAAACTCAACTGCTTCAGCCAAGTCGATATCAACGACAAGATAACCAGCAAGCTCACCTTCATTATTAAAAACCTTTTCAGCAGCGGATATACACAACAAATGACTAGCACTTGATAGATACGGTTCGGTAATCGCCACCATGTCTGAATCACGAGCGATCAGAAAATAGGGTCTTTGACTGCGGTTACGACCGCGTCCGGAGTTACCTTTTGTAGACTTATCATGCGATGAGACATTGTCACTAATTTGTGTGCCACTAGGATCTAGCGTAAAAATTAAATCCACAAATGGATAAGTATTACTCAGCCACCGCATGGCCTGCTTTAATGAATCTTCGTCGTTTAGCAACTTATAATCTGTCAACCCCGTGACAATCGAAGATAATAATTGATCTATCGCACGGTGTTGATCTCGATACCTCTCGAGAACAGCAAGATAACTCATATTAGACATTCTTTCTTCCTGAAATCTCTACGCTAAAATTTTGATATAGCAGAGAACATGCCAAGTATTTAGTGCAAAATACTCAGTAAAGATACTGATTGCTATAAAAATCGCTTCTGGATGGCACAAGATTATGTAAAAATGGTTTGAACTGGTGCAAACCATTGCTGACAGAAGCAAAACCATCATGGTCTGATGATTTCAAGCTAGCGTATGGGTTGACTATTAAATATTACGGCTACGGAGACACAAGGGTGAAAAAATTATTCGCAACATTTGTATCGTTTTGCGTGGTTTGTTCCACAGCTGTTATAGCAGGACATCATGAGCACCACCACCATGGTACGGATGATGATCATAAAATAAGTGCGTATATCATTTCGCCAAAAGATGGCGATACAGTGAGCAATCCCTTTACTGTAGTATTTGGTCTTAGAGGCATGGGCGTTGCGCCTGCCGGAGTGGAAAACGAGCATACAGGCCATCATCATCTTTTGATTGATACCGACCTACCACCTGAAGACCAACCTATACCTTCCGATGATAACCATCGGCATTTTGGTAAAGGCCAAACTGAGACTACGCTTGAGCTTGCTCCTGGTGAACACACACTGCAGTTATTGATCGGTAATCACTCGCATATGCAACATGCGGAACCAGTCGTATCGAAGAAAATAACGATTACAGTTAAATAATATTAATGCGAGCTCCGAACAGAGCTCGCATTTACGAAAGTATTAAAACTAATAGAGACTTTTTAACTTAGTATCTTCAAACTCTGCGGCAAACTGCTTTGATACACGCTGTAGACGATAGGTATTAGTCATCTCAGCGTCTTGATATTCTAAAGCTTGATTCGATACATTAATCACCTTATACGTAAGGTGATACATTTTATCTTTAGTATCAGGATAATATGGACCCGTTTCATCGATAAGTAACATGATTTTTACCCAATAGACATTATCATCTATACCTCAAACACCATGCTCTTTAATTGGGCTGCAAGGCTCATCGCTACTGCATTCAAAACTGGCCCAGTAGGTACCATCAGTATGACGCGCAACCACCCATTTCTGGGTTCGTGTATCGTCTAACTCAAGTTCTCCATACCAATATCCGATTAACGGAAGCGCGCTCTCGTCCATGTGAGTCGTCGCACAAGCTGTCAGCATGGTCGCTATGACAGCGGTGGAAACGACATTTTTCATGGCTACTCACATAAATATAAATTTCTAATGCAACTCCTTTGCGTACCCCCTTAACATCCTTACCTTATTCCCTCGTGCGTCCTTTACGCTACGATCAACCAATAGCCTGGCAGATTGACAGGAATCATCTGCGGGTTTATACGCAGCTGTTCTGATTAACCCGTGCTGAGAATATCTAAATTTCTTAACAGAATTCTCACGCTCGCGTGATAAACTGGTGACAGTGCCGTCTCCACCACTAGCACCGGTTACTTCAACTAATACCGCCCGACGAATTACATCGGAATACTCACGCATCGTAAGCTCGTTAAAACTCCCGACATACTTAGGCGATAACACAAAACCGTTTTCTATCAAGTTTTTGCATTCGCTAACACTTGCGTTTGCCAAATACCCTTTCAATACTTGTAAATATCGCTCTGAGTCTCGTTCACTGAGATAACC
>CAYUVE010000116.1:0-2791 GCA_964447985.1 uncultured Thiotrichales bacterium | reverse complement strand
AATACCCTTTCAATACTTGTAAATATCGCTCTGAGTCTCGTTCACTGAGATAACCTAAGCCCGAGTCAACAATAGCTTCAACAAGTTCTTCACTGATGTATTTTGCATTACCCCCGACAAGCTCATACAGATAATCACTGACGACATCATTAAGTAACAATGAACTGTATAGTTGGTGAAGTCGATTTCTCGCTTTCACCGATAGCATCAAAGGCTCATACGGATATTGCTCGCGACTATGCAACCATTGTGTTAGCTCGGCCTTAAATATCAGTCTTTCCGGAAAAGAGTCGGCTTTAGCTAAGCCGTGATAGCTAAAAACGGCTACCAAAATAAACAACCCCGACAAAGCTGATATATAAGCTTTTGTTAACGCTGACTGATACCGACTAGTCACTCCCTGTCGCCTCCTGGCAAGCCCCAAATACTATTCCTCAATGTGACAAATATATAACTGTTAAGACCAGAACGCCAGTCTCAATATCGATTCGGGTCAGGATAACGATTCAATAATCAAAACATATTTAATAAATATTTAATATCTATTAAAAACAATAAATTATGAGCATTTATTAAAGTCTTTTTCTACTAATGCATAGACACACTGAGTGATCAGCCCAATACGTTCTAGCTGCAACAAATGCCCTTGATCTTCTAGCCGCACTATCTGAGCCTGCCGAACAGGTAATATATTTTCCGCAAAATCAGCATTTTTCGGGTCTACCAGCTTATCCTTATTACCCTGAACAACAATAGTTGGTTGGGACAACTTAGGTAAACGCTGACTTAGCTGCGCTAATTCAGGGCTTAGCGCATACATTTCGACGTTGGCCATACGCAAAGCATCACCAATTGCTGCATTTACCAACCATGTCTTCGCCAATTTATTGTACCAACGAGGACGTGTTAGCTCAGGATCTAAGCCACCCGATAAAACCAATACTCCATCGACTAAGCCGGGATAATCGAGCGCAATAGACGGCACCAGAGAACCTCCCCAAGAGAACCCCAATAGTACAAGAGGAGTCTCCGGATGGTCTTGCTTAAGCTTTTCTAACAAGGGATGTATGAGCTTACCGATTTCTTTAAACGAAGTGACAAGTCTGGGCTTAGCTTGGTACTGGGACTCCCCCCAACCGGGACGATCAATTAGCACTAATTTAACATTACTAATAAAGCTTTTATCTCGGTACAAATACGCTCCATCAGTCCAGTTTCCCGGTGTACCATGGATCCATACCACTACCGCCTTCTTGGCATTACCCATTTGGCGATAATGCAGCTGAAATCCATCGCTATGAATATACTCTTGTGAAACGTCAGGGTTACCAAGCATCTGAGCATTAACAAAATCAGCATGCTCTTTAAAACCGCTCGGGCCGCTACACCCTATCACTAGCAAACTCGGAATAAAGCATAAAAACCACCGCACCATACAACTCCTGACAACGAAATTAGCCTAAAGTTAACATTAGACCCAATAATACCGATAATCTAGTGGGATTTTATAAAAAGACAGTTTCAGTTTTATGGACAATCAGACTAAGCGTGGCACTGTTGTAGGTAAACCAGCACCTGATTTTACTCTTCAGGATCATAACCGAGCTTACGTCAACCTCATGGATTCCATTAAGGTTTCTTCAGCCATGTTGGCTTTCTATCCTGAGAACTTTAGTACTGTCTGTACTGATCAGTTATGCGACTATCGAGACAATATTGAGCAATTTGTAGAGCTTGGTGTTCAGATTTTTGGTATTAGCAAGAACGATGCAAGCAGCCATAGCAAGTTCATTGATGAATATCAATTTCCATTCTCACTACTTTGCGACCCAAATAATAGCGTTGCACGGCAATATGGTTGCACGTCTTTACTCATGTTAGGTAACGTAAGTCGCGCGGTATTTTTGGTCAATACTAAAGGTACAATTTTATACCGCTATGTAGAGCCAACAACTTTTACCAGAAGAAAATCACACGAGCTAATTGGTGTCATCAATCAACTCAGAAAGAACAATCTCTTTTAAATCTTTGCCAAATCAAGCGTGGCGGAATATCAAAAATTTGGATAGCAGAAAATTGACGACAGCAGCAATACCTGATGCAATCGCCAGAGGAATCATTAAATACTCTTCTAAATAAGCATGGCTCATCGCGAGAGACATAAATAAGAAGTAATTAATTCCAGCACCAACGCTGTTAACAGATAAGTAGTACAACCACTCAGATACTAAACTACGATTACTCGCACCAGAAAATGTGACTGTGCGGTTTAAATACCAACTAACCGTCATTGCCATAGATAAAGAAATTAAACGAGCAACAAACAAGTCAGTTTCAAACGCAATCCTCAAAAAATAGAGAATACCTGCGTCAACAGCAAAACCAACCAGTCCTATTAACCAAAAACTAAACGCTTGTTTAACCACGTAAACTAATTGTCCTAAATTCGATATGTTGATAATTTGTCTTAATAAGTATGAATACCTTTCACATTATGAACGGCCGGGGTGAGAACTATGTTTCTCGCGAAGCACAGCTTCGCACAGTTCGAACGCCCGAGGACTGGGAATCCGATCACCCGACCTTTAATCCTATACTAATTTGGTCGGGGTGAGAGGGTGAGAACTGTGTTTTTTGCGAAGCATCGCTTCGCGCAGTTCGAACGCCCGAGAGCTGCGCTCGAGGGCTGGGAATCCGATCACCCGACCTTTAATCCTATACTAATTTGGTCGGGGTGAGAGGATTTGAACCTCCGACCACCGGCACCCCATGCCGGTGCGCTACCAGGCTG
>CAYUVE010000115.1:0-7144 GCA_964447985.1 uncultured Thiotrichales bacterium | reverse complement strand
ACGTATTCTGACCGCAAGTACATCACAGTTGGCATGATGCAATATAGTATTAGCGGTAGAGCCCAGTAATAAACGGATACCGTGTCGACCGTGGCTGCCAATAATTATCAGATCAGCCTGTAAAATTTCTGCATGTTTAATGATGACATCGCCAGCGTGCCCAAAGTCGACCTTCCTTTCAGCATTATTAAGCTCACAGTGAGTCATTAGTTTCTCTAGCTCAACAAGTGTTTGAGTTTTGATCTCATCTTTGAGCTGTGGATATGTTTCGGTTAACGTTGTGAGCCCAGCTAAGTAGTTACCATACATATTGCGGGGGTCTTGGCAGACATGCAGCAGGTGAATATTGGTTGCTGAGTCTGCGAAGTGTTTAGCTTTCGTCAGTACCTGTTCAGCCTCTTTGATGAGGTCAACAGCAATGAGTATTGTCTTATAGTTTGTCATCATCATAAGTCCGATTTGAAATACAAAACCTAGCTTTATATTAATTGCAGCTGATTAAATATTAATTGATCAGTGTCAATTTAGATTATTTTTTAGGTTCAAAATTGACAGATGTCATTAATATCACTTTGAACTTATGAGATTGTTGATATATAGGAACTGATGAGTAGGCGGTGCAATGCATTTATTTGACAAAGCCTTGGTCATTATTGACCCAATGAGTGATAAGCATGCTGCGTTGACACGTGCTTTGTATTGGGAGCACTTGTTTGACTTGCATATCGAATTATTGGCTGCTGATGTTGCTGAGTCTATGTTATTGGAAGAATACTTGGAGCAGATCGCCGAACCGCTACGCGAACAGGGTGTGGATATTGGTGTTACGGCGCTTAGTGGCAATCCTAATTATGAATTATTACTTAGACATATCTGTCATGTTAGCCAGATATCGTATTTCATAGTGTTCGTTATCATTCACGTCTCGAGCAACATTATTTATCCAATCGAGATTGGCAGATAATACGAGCATGTCCAGCGCCACTATTACTCGTTCGGGACAGAGATTGGCAGCAATCACCAATGATCCTTGCCGCCATAGATCCCTTTCATTATAGTGATGTCGAGGCGACTATGGATTCAAGAATACTTGAAGCGGCGATATCTCTAAAGCAGGCCTTTAACAGTGACATTCGCATCGTTCACTCTTATGTGCCCATAACTGATTCTGACAACCAACTTAGTAACATTCGTGCTCAACATCAAACGGTATGCGAAGATTTGATGTCGAGCTTTCAACTTGATAACGAGCAGCTATCGCTGATTGATGGTCCTTTGCCGGTAGTTCTACCAGAATATGCAAGACGGCTTGACACGGATGTCGTTGTGATGGGTGCCGTTTCGCGTAGTCGGCCTGAAGATATTTTTATTGGCCATACGGCCGAGTTAGTGCTTGATTATCTAGACTGCGATGTATTGGTGGTTAAGGCCGAAGGCTTTCAAAGCCCTATACTAGGACTGCCTGCGCCTGATAAGCGTTAGGTCTCCGAAACTTTAGGCTGACTATTTATGCATGCGATGCAATTGCAGAAAATTGCCACACCACTTAGCTTGGTGGAGCTACCAACGCCAGTACCGCTAAGTGGACAGCTATTGGTTCGTGTCGCCGCGCTGGCTTTAGTTTAGGACAGCGTATCGGTGTGCCTTGGTTGGGAGGGAGTTGTGGTTGTTGTCAGTTTTGTCGTCAAGGTAATGAAAACCTATGTGATGATGCTGTTTACACGGGTTGTCAAATCAATGGTGGTTTTGCCGAATATACGGTTGCCGATGCTGACTACTGCTTTGCATTACCGGATAATTATGATGAGCTACAAGTTGCACCACTATTGTGTGCTGGGCTAATAGGTTATCGCGCCTATCGCATGGTAGAGGATGCCGAGCATATTGGTTTATATGGCTTCGGTGCCGCAGCACACATATTGACACAGGTAGCGTGTCATCAAGGTAAAACAGTTTATGCCTTTACCCGCCGTGGTGATGTCGAAGCACAATTATTTGCTTGTGAACTTGGTGCTTGCTGGAGCGGTGATTCACAGCAACGGCTATCGCAAGACTTGGATGCAGCGATTATATTTGCCCCAGTTGGAGAGCTAGTGCCGTTAGCGTTACAGGCGGTTAGAAAGGGTGGCAAAGTCGTGTGTGCTGGTATCCATATGAGTGAAATACCCGCTTTTTCCTACGATTTATTGTGGGGTGAGCGTAGCGTGCAATCAGTGGCCAATTTGACTCGCCGTGATGGTGAAGAGTTTCTCCCTTTGGCTGCGGACATTCCTGTCACAACCAAGGTCAGTTCATACCCGTTAGAGAAGGCAAATGAAGCTTTGGACGATCTTCGCCAAGGCCGCTTTGTTGGCGCGGCAGCGATTGTATTCTAAAACGATTAGGTGTGTTTAATTGATATTTAGCAAGCGCATTCGCGATAGCCACTAGACTGTTTCCGATTTAGTAGACCTATTCATTATTGATATTGATGGGCGTCAATTAATTTTTACGCCAAGCAATTTACCCTAAAGCCAAATACCCTTGTCTTTTCGGAATGGCTATGTCACTTGATGAGATTATTGCACTACTTGGTGCGGAGTCCGAATTCTTGTTGCAGCATCGGTGCAAAGGTATTAGGTGTAGTGATCTTTATTTACCTGGCCCCGACTACGTTGACCGAGTCATAGCACAAGGTGATAAGGGCCCAAGGGTACAATCTGCTATACAGCAGTTGTTTAGCCACGGTCGCTTGGCCGGTACAGGTTATTTATCGCTATTACCAGTCGATCAGGGTGTTGAACATGGTGCAGGGGCT
This sequence comes from uncultured Thiotrichales bacterium, assembly GCA_964447985.1. Taxonomy (GTDB): domain Bacteria; phylum Pseudomonadota; class Gammaproteobacteria. The sequence goes on along the minus strand of CAYUVE010000115.1, from coordinate 4,347 downwards.
TCTTTTGCACCTAATCCTCGCTACTTTGATCCTGCTAATATTGTTAAGTTGGCAATAGAGGGTGGCTGTAACGGCGTTGCTTCTACGCTGGGTGTGTTGAGTAGTGTTGCATGTCGCTATGCTCACAAGATTCCGTTTATTGTCAAACTCAACCATAACGAACTCTTAACATATCCTAACCGATATGATCAGACATTCTTTGCTAGTGTTAAACAAGCATTTGATCTCGGGGCAGTCGCTGTTGGTGGCACCATCTATTTTGGTTCGCAAGAGTCGCGCAGACAGATACGTGAAGTCACTGCGGCATTTGCAGCAGCTCACGACTTAGGTATGGCGACCGTATTGTGGGCTTATCTGCGCAATGTAAATTTTAAACAGGTCGATGAAGATTTTCATACTGCTGCTGATTTAACTGGCCAAGCTAATCACCTCGCGGCGACGATTGGTGCTGACATCATTAAACAAAAACAAGCTCAGGGTAATGGTGGTTTCACTGCATTGCAATTCGGCAAAATACACTCGGGGATGTATGAACAGCTCTGTTCCGAGCATCCTATCGATCAAGTACGTTACCAGGTAGCCAACTGCTTCATGGGGAGGGTCGGCATGATTAACTCGGGTGGTGCTTCAGGTGAGAATGATTTACAGCAAGTAGTGCGAACGGCAGTGATTAATAAACGCGCAGGAGGTATGGGCTTGATCTCTGGTCGCAAGGCATTTCAGAGACCAATGAAGGAGGGAGTTGACTTGCTTCATGCCATTCAGGATGTCTATCTCAACAAGAGTATTACTGTGGCCTAAATGCGATGGCAAACTTAATTAATTTCAGTAAACAATGTTGAGGCGGTAATTGCCGTGTCAGATAAGCATATTCTGATTATAAATGGACATCCGGATGCACAGGGTGAGCATTATGATCATGCGTTGGCCGATGCCTATGCTGAAGGGGCTGAGTCTGCTAAGTATGAAGTTAAGCGAGTTGACGTTGCAGCCTTAGACTTTCCATTTCTACGTAATCAACAGGCCTTTGAAACTGAAGCGGTACCAAGTTGTATAGCCGAATCTCAACAACTTATTAGCTGGGCTAATCATTTGCTTATTGTTTTCCCCCTTTGGCATGGGACCACACCGGCTTATTTTAAGGCATATATCGAGCAAGTGTTCCGCTATGGCTTTGGTTTTGGAAACACTGACCCTAATGTAAAAGAAGGGCGCTGGCCAAAGAAACACCTTGCTGGAAAGAGCGCACGTATTGTCGTCACAATGGGGATGCCATCCATTGTTTATCGAAGTTATTGTGGTGGTCATGGCGTGAAATACTTGAAGCGCAGTGTATTAGGTTTGTCCGGGGTTAAGCCAATCAAAATAAACTTGATTGGCATGGTGGACGCTAAGAGTAAAAGAAGCAGGAAACGCTGGATTGAAAAGATGCGTCTACGCGGCGCTAAAGGTATTTAACAATATATCTGGATTAGTGAGTAATGCGGTGGTGTCGAATTCTCTTATAGCTCTCGTCGACAATGATCAACGTGTAGGCAATAGCTAATAGTGATAACCATAGCTCGAAGCTGATAGGTTGTAGTCACTTGTTCCTATGACTTCTAGGTTAGTGTTTTATCACCTTGTGGGAAATAAACACTAAAATTGACCAAGGTCAATACAACGTATCATCGAATGTATCAGTATAGTTTCTGCAGCAAATCGACAGAGTTTTGCAATATATAGAGATTAAGATTATGGCTTGAGGTTAATATGGCTAACTTTATGGAACATAGAATGGACAGGCGTATTAAGTTATCAATGTCCGCAGAAATATGGCTGAGAGGTGATTATCTAAGCTGTTTTAAAACAGAAGATATTGGATTGGGTGGTTTGGGTTTATTTGGGGTAGACCAGCGATTGTGTGAGCGTGATTTGGTGACTGTGAAAGCGGGTTACAATTATCTGGCACAATCATGGCAGTTTGAGCGTAAGGCCATGGTTGTATACCGAGATGATCGACGGTTAGGCATGATGTGGATAGATTCAGATACGAATTTCACTAACACCTTAGCTGATGTCGAGGTGATCGCAGCATAAGCAAGTTGATTCTTATAGTTTTCAGGCCGAACAGTATTGGCAGCTATCGAGTAATTTTATCAACTCAATAGCTGATTTTGCCTGCATTTTTAACATGACGTGCGTACGATAGATTTCAATTGTGCGTGGGCTCAGTTGCAGCTCACGGGCGATAAGCTTATTAGTTTTTCCTGCAGCTATTTTATCCATGACCTGTTTTTCGCGCGGCGAGAGTTTTTTGATGCGGCGGAGTACCGATTGCCGAGTGACCAATTCTCTACGGTTTTTTGCATCCAATTCCAAAGCCTCATGTATGTAGCTAAGCAGCTTTTTTTTGTCTACGGGTTTTTGTAAAAAATCAAAAGCGCCTTCTTTCATGGCTTGTACAGCGGTAGGAATATCGGCATGAGCGCTCATGAATATAATGGGCAAAATGGAGCCAATATCTTTAAGGGTATGCTGTAGTTCGAGGCCGCTAATATCCGGCATATGAACATCCAAGAGTAGACAGCCGGGAGCTTTGGGATGATATTGGCTCAGAAAGCCCTCCGCACAGCTAAAGATGTGTGTTTTAAAGCCTTGGTCTATTAATAGTGCATGTAATTCATTGAGCACTACTTCGTCGTCATCGACGATAAACACTGTGGCTTGTTGGCGTCTTTCCATTGTTGAGTACACCCGCGTAAAGTCGTATCCACTCAGATCATTCAATCCATTAAATTAAAGGCTAAGTATCTTTACTTAGTCATATAGACCTAAGTTTAGTACGTGTAGTAATAAATGCCTAGCATTCATACGGATAAACGCATCCTTCCCGATAGGATAAATTAGTCATGCGTAATTAATTTATAAGGAAGTTAACAATGTCAGGTGCGGATAATATTGCTGCATTTACAAATACAAAGCAAAACTCAGACCGCAACGTCTGTCAATATTGTCTTAGGCGGGCATTATGCCTGGCGAATTCTCTTGACGAAGAAGGGGTAGACGAACTCGATTTGGAAATCAAACATCCCTCACCAATTTATCGCAGGCATTCAGCTGTGCGTGCTGGCGACAGATTTGACCGTTTATTTATTGTGCATTTAGGTGCATTTAAGTCTTATCGCCTATATAACGATGGTGTCATACAGGTTTCAGGGTTTCACTTACCAGGAGAGTTGATGGGGCTAAGTGGGATGCAGACGGGTGTGCACCGTGATTATATTGAAGCGCTAGGGACGAGTAGTGTTTGTGAATTACCATTGGCTACAATTGAACAATTAATTGCCAAGCGCCCAGCTCTAGTGAATTTACTATTAAGTAGTATCAGCAGCGAGATCAATAATGATAAGAGCATGATGTATTTGCTAAGTCGAATGAATGCAGAACAGAAAATAGCTAGTTTTCTTCTAGATCTCTCCAAGCGTAGTTATCGTAGTGGCTTTGCAAAAGACTGCGTCCATTTAAGTATGATGCGTGGTGATATTGCCAACTATCTTGGAATGGCGGTTGAAACAGTCAGTCGAGTACTTAAGCGTTTGCATGACCAAGGTGTTTTGCAGATTGACTACAGGACAATTTATATAATGGACAGATCTGCTCTTGAGTCATTAGCGTCTGAGGCGGGATTTTCCGCAGTGAATATGGCAAGCTAAAGATAACTCAATGACAGAGTAGTTCATATTCGCTTATTCCTGAGTCAATATGCTTATTTCTTGTTCTAGGTAAGCAATGTTAGATCACGTTGATCATGAGAGAGTAGGGCGTTAGTGCCTTTTCAGAAATGTGCTGCTATAATGGAATTTGGTGCTTGCCGTGACAGAAAAGCATGAAAGATAATAATGGTCTGAGATTATGAAATATAAATACTGTTCAGGGCTTGAAGCATTATTTGTGGTTGTTGATGGTGCTGAAAGCCTTAAATCTGATTGAATATCAAAAAGTGCTAACTGAGTGGCACTTGATCAAGTGCTAAAAAAATTCAGCTAAATTTTAATACTATGGGTGAGTACAGCATGGCGGTACATCAGGAGCATACTAACGCTGACCATCATGCTGGATTAGAAAATATGCTGATGATGACAGGCCAAGCGCCTTAAATCTATGGGACATTTGTCCCGAATCACCAATTAGGGGCGTTCGCCCATCGTTTCTCCTTAGAAGGAGTAGCAAACTGTGGTCAAAACTGCAGAGGAGAGATGATCATGGTCGGTCCTGGGACAGGGATCGCCCCGTTTCGAGCTTTTCTGGAAGAGCGACGGGAACGCGGTGCGAGCGGGGTGAATTGGCTGTTTTTCGGCGACCAAC
>CAYUVE010000114.1:0-7239 GCA_964447985.1 uncultured Thiotrichales bacterium | reverse complement strand
TGGCAATAATATTAACAACCTAAAAATTGTAATCGCCTAAATGCACCACGGGTTAAATATATGTTTAATGTTCCTAGCTATTTCTTTATGCACACGGACTGGGTGGATTTCGTTAAACATACGACAAATTTAAATCACCACGAGCGCGATCGAATTCGACGTGCTCTACGCATGCTTTATCAACAGTATGACGGCGTGTTTGTACTCAATACACAACATCGCGAATGGTTGATTAGCAAGAATATGGATATTGCTGAAGAGAAAGTTTTCTTAACAGCGCATCATAGTCATAAACGTGATGATTTGGTTCGGCCGTTTAGTAAACAAGAGTTTTTTAGTGATGCTACCGATGAAACACCGATATTGTTTATCGCTTGTCGCGTTAGTAAAGAGAAAGGTATTTTAAAACTACCTGAGATAATCGATAAAGCCCGACTAGCTCTGCCAGACCTACGGATTGTTATTGCTGGCACTGGCCCAGCAGAAGAAGAGCTTAAGCAAGCCTTACCGGAGGCGAAGTTCTTAGGTTGGGCAGATAAGGTGACACTTGCACGTTGTTATCTGGGTTTAGACTTATTCATTTTCCCGTCAAAATTCGATACCTTCGGTAATGTCATATTGGAATCATTTGCTCATGGCATGCCGGTACTTGCATATAACTGCAAGGGACCACGGGATATTATCGAACATGATGCCAATGGCTACTTAGTCGACTCTATTGATGAGATGAGTCAAGCAGTGATTGATCACTTTGTCGCGACGCATCGACATAAGGCCATGTCACAGCGTGCGGTGGCACGTGCTAATGAATACCAGGCTGAATCCATCATGGGTCAGTTTATCGCTGATATGGGACTGCCAGTCCCCGATCATTATATCGAACATAAATCGGTGGCCTAACACCTATGACTAAGTTAATTCGTACCTTAAGTCAGCAAGAACAGATCAATTTTTTGCTGACTAACCGTGTACCACGTCGTTTGTTGACTCAGTGGATGGGGTGGTTTAGTCGCATAGAAAACCGATGGTTAACTAAAGTATCTATTTTTATATGGCGTTTGTTTGCCGACGACCTTGATCTGAGTGAGGCTAAACATACGGGTTATCGTAGTTTGCGTGATTGTTTTATACGTGAATTGAAGCCCGGTTCGAGAGTTGTTGATGCCAGTGCTAATACTGTTAGCAGCCCTTGTGATGCGATTGTTGGTGCTTGCGGCAATATTGAAGGAACCACGGTTTACCAAGCTAAGGGTTTTCCTTATGAGCTGCGCGATCTCATTCCTGAACAATATATCCGTGAAAAATATCGAGATGGTGTGTTTGTCACCTTGAGGTTGAAGTCGAGTATGTACCACCGTTTTCATGCGCCATTGGATTGTCATATTAGAAAAATTAATTATATTTCTGGCGATACCTGGAATGTTAACCCCGTTACTCTGAAAAGAGTTGAAAAATTATTTTGTAAGAACGAAAGGGCAGTGTTAGATCTAGGTATTGATCAAGAAGGTTATGCCATGTGCCTAGTGCCCGTTGCCGCTATATTGGTTGCCAGTATGAAGTTTGAATGCTTAGACGAAGACTTGGACCTACAGTACCAAGGTCCTAATCATATAGCTTGTAATGCGAATTATAAAAAGGGTGATGAAATGGGCTATTTCCAACATGGCTCAACCATCATCGTGTTTGCCAATAAAGGTTTTTCATTATGTGAGCATTTAAAAACGGGCGACCCAATAAAAATGGGTGAGCCGTTGATGATGATTAAAGACTTAGTAAATTAGTTTCGGTTAATTAAGATAGGAATGTGCTATGACTTTTTTGGAAGAACTACATCAGCAACGTTGGGATGATCACCGCTATTATCATCATAATCGTATTAATCAAACACTGCATTTGATTAGTGCATCATGTTTTTTAGCGAGTTATATCTTGCTTTTTATTAATCCCATTTTAGCAGTGATGGTGGGTTGGTTATTGGCGATGATTTTGCGCCAAGTCGGTCATTTCTATTTTGAGCCAAAAACCTATGATGAGGTTAATCAGGCGACCCATGAATATAAGGAAAGCGTTAAAGTGGGTTACAACCTTTATCGCAAGATTATATTGCTTTCTATTTGGGCGGCTGCACCAGTAGTACTTTATTATTCGCCTACTATGTTCGGCCTGCTTGAAGCCAGAGAAGGGACTTACGGTTATCTTTATAATTTGTCCATTGTTTGGTTCTTTATTGGTTTAGGTGCGGTGATTTTCAGAACCGTCCATTTATTCTTTATTTTGGGTGTGCAATCTGGCTTGGTATGGGCTACGAAGATTTTTACCGACCCATTCCACGACATTAAGATTTATCACAAAGCGCCTTATCATATTTGGAAGGGCGAGATGTATGACGATATGACTGACTGGTATAACGATTCAGTGAAGATTGGTCAATCTAATTAAGTCAAAACAAATATAAATAATCATAATAAAATGCTTCACATTTAGTCATTTATCTCCCTATTATTGTGACTCAAATTCAATAATAGGGAGAGTATTATGGCTGTCGCACGCGTTACCGAGATTATTGCTGGTTCCAAGAAAAGTTTTGAAGATGCATGTAAGGTTGGCATAAAGCGGGCTAGTAAAACGCTTGATAATGTCAAAGGCGCTTGGGTACAAGATCAGCAGCTAGTTGTCGAAGACGGTAAGATTACTGAGTATCGTGTCACAATGAAAGTGACATTTGTGCTGAATGATTAAGTATTAGTTGTATTTTATATCAATATTGAGCGTTTCTTAGCTCCTAGCCTTTATGACAAAATCAATACTTTCTACCCGTATCTACGGTTTGCTTACCGGCGATGATGATGCCCGTGTGTGCAAAGATATCCCAGAATCGGCATGTAATGATCAGCCACGGAATTACATTCTGCATTTGCTCAGTCTTATTGCCACAAAAATAGGTGACGAGTTAGCTAGCGCACGTTTGGTGTTGCCTTGGTTGATCACGACAATTGGCGGGCCGGCATCATTAATAGGTCTGTTGGTTCCCATTCGTGAATCGGGCGCCTTATTGCCACAATTGCTTATTGCAGGTTATATCCGCCCACATCCGATTAGAAAATGGTTTTGGGTAATCGGCAGCATTGTACAAGGCGTATGTGTTGGCCTAATGGCTGTCGCCGCTATGTTGTTAGACGCCGTGACAGCGACCTGGTCGATTATTGTATTGATGACTGTTTTCAGCTTGGCAAGAGGTGTTTGCTCTGTTGCGCAAAAAGATGTAGTGGGTAAAACCGTTAGCAAATTTCGTCGGGGTAGGCTGAGTGGTTATTCTGCAGGGATAGCAGGTGTCGTTACTGTCGCAATGGGGATCTATCTAAGCCAGGCGAGTACTGATGTTGCCGATATTGTCTCCATCAGCGTCATATTATTTATTGGCGCAGGGTTATGGCTGTTAGCCAGTATACTGTTTGCTAACTTGCTTGAAGTGCCAGGCGCAACGGGCGGTGGGGCTAACGGAATCAGGAACGCAGTGGAGAGTTTCCAGCTGCTAAAAACGGACGTCCAATTACGATATTTTGTTACCACGCGTGCATTGCTGATTAGTACGGCTTTGTTGGTACCGTTTATTGTTGCCTTAATCAGTTCCAAAACCAGTTCCAGTGCAGCGGAGCTTGGAATTTTGATTATTGCCAGTGGCATTGCGGGTAGTCTAAGTTCGCCGATTTGGGGTAGGTTGAGTGATCGTTCCAGTCGGCTGGTTTTGATTATCGCGGCCCTGGTAGCAGGGTTTAGTGGTCTCGTTGTCTATTTGCTTAGCTTAATAGCGGTTTCTATCCATTTTTATGTCTATACTCTAATTTTTATGGTGTTCGTTATTGCTCATAGCGGTATTCGTATTGGTCGGCAAACTTACTTGGTGGATATGGCCACCCAAGATAATAGGGCAGCTTATGTTGCTCTCAGTAACACGCTGATTGGTGCATTATTACTGGTTATGGGAGCTATCAGTGCGGCCGTTGCGTTAAAAAGTCTTTTGGCGGCAGTATTACTGCTTTCAGTATTGGCTCTATTCGGTGCAATATCAGCAATTAAGCTAGCAGAAGTACATAATAAGAACTAAAGAGTTACATTAGAAATGTTTTCTAAGAAACTGTTTTCACAGGCATGTGAGAATAATAAGTATGCTATCGCCGAAGTACTGAAAAGCGTATTTACTCAGCCAGGATTGGTGCTTGAGATAGGCAGCGGCAGTGGCCAGCACGCTGCGCATTTCGCCTCAGAACTGGCGGATATTCAATGGCAACCTAGCGATACTGGCGAAACCTTAGAAAGTATTAATGCTTATAAAGAAGAATTAGGCCTAGATAACTTTTTGCTGCCTGTGCATTTAAATGTCTTAGATTCACCTTGGCCGATATCTGTAGCAGGCGGTGTGTTCTCTGCTAACACGGCACATATCATGTCTTGGCAAGAGGTTACAGCGATGTTTGCCGGAGTCACTGAACTGCTTGCAGATGGCCAGTCGTTTTGCCTTTATGGACCCTTTAATTATAGCGGGCGTTTTACTTCTGACGGTAATAGAAGACTTGATGCCTGGGCGAGGTCTATTAGTCCTGAAAGTGGTGTTAGAGATATTGAAGCTATAGAGAAATTAGCTATAGAAGCAGGCATGTCGCTTTATTCTGATCACGAAATGCCTGCTAATAATAGATTAATACATTTTATTAAAAATAATTAATAACTCTTTGTATTAATTAAATAAATCTACTAAACAGAAAAACAATAAGCGCGCTGATCACAATAGCGCTAATGCGAATACGCAGCGAGTAAAACCAATCTTCTATAACATAATTTTTAACAAGCTGTCGGTCAATCACTAGTAGTATCGCAAAACAGATAATAAGAATAATCGCGCCTAGAGTCGGGACAAAATAGAGGTTGGCCCAGGCGGCAAGCGTAATAATATTGCTATAAATAAACAGATTAAGGGGTGGGTTTTTAAATAAATATAAGCCCCAATGTATTCCCGCTATAAACGAGGCAATCACCGCGCCATAGGTCAGTATGACAAGACTAGTGCTCGCGCCAAGCAGTGGAAGTTGGTCATACGAAAAGGACAACAATGCACAAGCCAAAAATGGCAAGGCACCGGCGTAGGTCAGAGTGTTAGCTAGAGAGGGTTTATCCATGCTTCAACGATATAAGAAAGATAACAACCGTTGAAGCAGGGACAGGTGTGAGAATTATGAAGTCTTAGTCTTCGACTTCACACCACTTATCTTTCCAGTAGATCATCAAGATCAAAACGCATAATAGTGTGCTAGCACCAATACTTACCCAAAGAACCATTTGAGTAATAAAATCTTCAGTTAAAAAGTCCATCAATCAGACCTCGTACTACATGTGATAGTTATAAAGAGGGCATAGTCTACCATTTTATCTGGGAATAACAACGTGTTGTCTTATAGTTGCTGAGATAGCAATAAGTAATTGATTTTTATTAATATATTTTACCAAGCTTAGAGACGCTAGTGCACTTCTTTATCGAGTTTGGCGCCATTGGGGATTGTAAAACTGTAATCGCAGAGATATTGCAAATGCGTAAAATTACTTATAGCTCTACGCTATTCCCCGAATAGTGGTTAATGCCAAAGGTGCGAATAATCGGTTCATCGATTATTCATCCCGAAAAAGAGGAAGCATCATGGCGTTAAAAACTGTAGGGTTAAAAAAGCTGGTGAGACATTGCCTATCTACTGCTGCGACGTTAGCAGTCACTAGCTCGTTGGTTCAGGCTGGGCCGAAAATTGAATTTGGCGATGATGCTTGGCTATCCATCGGTGCAGGTTTGAGGACAAATGTAACCTTTCGCGAAGACTCCGCCCCAGATGGCAGTAATGCCACTGAGTTTAACGTTGAGAACATTCGTTTATACCTCAATGGTCAAATCACCAAAAACATCGGGTTGACATTTAATACTGAGAGGACTGGTTGGATTCTAGGCCGCGAGACCGCGGACGCTGACTACGTTGACGTACTTGATGCGATTGTCCGATTAGAATTTTCTCCAACATTTAACATCTGGGTGGGTTCGCTTTTGACACCAGCGGATAGAATCGAAATGAATGGGCCATTTTATGGTTTGTCTTGGAATCAATTTACCGTACCACTATTTGCCTCTGATCAAGGTGGTGCTGCGGGTGAAATTGGCCGCGACGAAGGTATCGTACTCTGGGGTTCGGCAAACAAGTTTCAGTATGCCTTTGGTTTGTTTGATGGCTTAGACGGCATTTCTAACCAAAGTGATGAAGTGTTATTTGCAACACGTTTGGCTTATAACTTCTTAAACAAGGAAGAAAACCCTGCCTATTACACATCGAGTACATATTACGGTGGCTTAGGTAATATCTTCACAGTTGCCTTAAGCTATCAATCACAAAGTGATGGTGTAGGTACAGCTACTAATTCAGGAGATTTCAGTGGTTTTGCCGTTGATTTCCTCTCGGAGACAGTATTAAGTAACGATGGTGTCTTGACACTGGAAGGTGAGTACAAAGACTTCGACTCTGACTTTACTGGGGTAGATTCTGCTGCTTTGGCACCGAATACCGCCAACTTTGCTCTATTCGATGGCGATTCTTACTTTTTCACCGCGGGCTATTTACTTCCTGGTCAAACAGGCGCGGGTAAGTTACAACCTTACGTTAGATATACCGAGAACAATCCATCGGATGCTGACTCAAGCGACTTGATTGAATTAGGCTTGAATTACGTTGTAAGTGGTCACAACGCAAGGTTTAACATCAATTATACCAGTGGTGATGCAAACCTAAGCGGATTACCGGGTAATGATGTTGACAGCATTGTGTTAGGTTTCCAAGTACAAATCTAATAGTAAGGCAATGCATGAACTGCGAAAGGTCTCATCCGCAATAGGTGAGGCCTTTTTTTGTGCTAAACGCTTAGCTAAGTTAGCTGATGTATTCGTATATATGCGTATAAATATGCGTGATTTCACCAGTAGTAAGCATTGCTACTAGTAATCAATAATGTTTCGTAAATCTAGAACTGGCTCTTATTCACATTTATGACCTTAGCAGGGGGAAATAATGAAATCGATTTCTACACTTTCTAAAATCACACTTGCCGTTGGTGCAGGCTTGATGTCTTTAAATATTTATGCCGCCGATACCATTAAAGTAGGGGTGTTACATTCGTTGTCCGGTACCATGGCGATCAGTGAAACCACACTGA
>CAYUVE010000113.1:0-7281 GCA_964447985.1 uncultured Thiotrichales bacterium | reverse complement strand
AATTTTATTAGTGATGTATTACGAGATGTGTTGGCGCAAAGCAGTGGTGAGGTGGACGGGCATCAGATTACTGCTGCGGTAGAAAATGCGTCATCAGAACAGAACATAATGAGTAGTTCAGAAGCGGCTTATTCCCAGCCGAAATCACAGGCGCGTTTATCTTTTAAGGTCGAAGAGCGAATACAGGCCTTAGAGTCCTTGTACGCGTCTCCCTCCAATACAGAACACGCTACGAAGGTTGCTGAAGATAGTGATGGTGATATTCCGCTATTAGGTTACGCGGTAGCACAAATTCATGGAATTTATATTTTGGCGGAAAACGCTCAGGGTGTGATTCTTGTTGATATGCATGCCGCGCACGAGCGTATTACTTATGAGCATATGAAATCGGCTCTGGCTGATAGAGAAACCTTGCGTCAGCAGCCTTTGCTTCTGCCTCAGACTATTAGTGTCAGTGAAAAAGAGTTACGTTTAGTAGAGTCTCATTCAAATTTATTAGAGAGACTTGGTTTTGACGTGTCGCCGATGAGTGAGCAGTCTGTAGTGTTGCGTCAGGTGCCGAGCTTATTGGCTGATACCGATGTTGAGAGACTATTACTTGATGTCTTATCAGACCTTGCCGAGCATGGCGAGAGCGATAGGGTGGCTGACGAAGTCAATGAGATGTTGGGTACTATGGCTTGTCATGCTTCGGTGCGAGCGAATAGAAAGCTGACTATCGATGAAATGAACGCCTTATTAAGAGATATGGAGCGCACTGAACGTAGCGGTCAATGTAATCATGGTAGGCCAACTTGGGTGCAGTTGACGGTGGCGGAGTTGGATAAGTTGTTTATGCGAGGCCGTTAGAGAGTATCTGATAGTTCTGCGTTCAGGGCAGTAGCGTGATGCGCACCTGCGTTTCATTATTGGCTACACGTGTACTGATGGTATTGTTCTTCCTACTGTAAGTCTTTGTGTTATTCCCGCTTAAGCTGGTCCAGCTATTCAGGGGTACGGTTATCGTTGTTGCCGATGAGCGTAAGCGTATTTCGCTATTACTTTCTCGATCTAGGTCGGAATAATGCGGTGCTATCTCTAAGCTAACCGTTGTGCCATGTAAACGTGGCCGAACTGAGATGCTTGAAGCGGTTTTCAAATAATGCAGACCGATGCGTTGATCTTGCGGGTCAAGCCCATAGCGAAACTATTCGGCGAGTAAAGGGACTAAACGACCATCTTCGATATTGGCCGTATAGCCATCGAGCACCTTAATTTGGTGCACACTGTCTTTACTGCGTGTTGAAATGGTATTGCGCGAAGAATAGCTAACACTGTTTTTAGTTTTATTTGAAATTACCACTTCAGACTTATGTTGCGAGTTTTTGTTTCTAAAAGCGTCTGGTGATTTAATTTCTATCAACATTTGCCGTAATGGTGTATCGAGTTGATCAATCAGTCGCTTGAGTTCCTGGTAGCGTTTAGTTTGGGCTTTGATGATCAATAGAGAATTATTTCCCGATACGGCTTCGCCTTGATTTAATAATGGCTCAACGAGTGGGATTAGCGATGAGGCGTCACGGTGTTGTAGTTCTATGCTATGTAGCGACTGCGCATTAGCATTCAGCGATAACAAAATACTAATTATCAGAACCAAGTAGCGCATTGAGTTTATGCTTTCCAGCCGTTGTTATGCAGCATGATTCATTTCGGATAATGTCGCTTCGCCGAAATTAATGGCATTCATATAAATGTCATGGATGCGTGATCGATCGATATCAAGTGTATCAACTTCATGCCATTGATTTTGCTCCCAGGCGAGACTGATATCAAGAATGTTACCGATATCGCCATTATGCGAAAGTAGGGCAGCGCTGACTTTCTCGGATAAGGGCAGATGAGTCATGATTTCTTCCATGGTAGTACCCATGATAGCGTCCAGTAAGGAGAACAAACCGGCAGTAAAGCAGGCATCAGTCTGCTGATAGTTGATTTCTTCGGCCAAGGCTTCGCACATATGTGCACGTATCATCGATGTCAGTAATAAAGGGGTAGGGCAGTCGTTAAGTTGTCCTAAGCTCAGTACGGTTGCCCATTTACGTATATTTTGCAGGCCCAATAGCATCACGGCTTGACGTACTGAGCCAATCTCTCTAGTCAAATTAAAGGCTGGTGAATTTATATAACGCAGCAGTCCGTAACTTAAGGTTACATCATTGCTAATGATATTTTCTTGCTCATCAACTGTGACCTTTGTGTTTTGTAGGCTAGCCAATAAGCGTAGTAGCGCCAATTTATTATTGGGGACTTTCTTACCTTGGATGATTTGTGGCTTTGATAAAAAGTAGCCTTGAAACTGTTCAAAGCCTAGCTGTGTACAGTATTCGAATTCTTCTTTGTCTTCGATTTTCTCTGCGAGTAATGTCACCGGGTAGGCAGAGAGTTTGTCTACTGTGTCAGAGAGCGCTTGCTTGTCATATTGTTTAATATCGATTTTAACAATATCGGTATGGTCTAAAAATTTCTGATTGCAATCGTCGAGAACAAAATCATCTAGAGCGACGGTATATCCTTTAGATTTTAGTTTTTTTAAACTATGAAGTGTTGCGTCATTACACTCGATGTTTTCTAGAATTTCTAAGACGACATTGTTCTTTGGCAGCATCATTTCATCTTGCCGCAGGAGAAAATCTTGGGTGATGTTGATATAGGCTTGTCGATTGCCTACAACTTTATCAAGGCCTATTTCTAGACATGAGTTGACAATGACATCGGAAGTAGCAGCATTGAAGTCTTTAATTTGTGCTCGATTGGTGTTGTCGTTACGAAACAGTAATTCGTAGCCAACGAGTTCGAGGTCTTTGTTGTAGATCGGTTGACGGCCGATATAGATATCCATCGCGACAGTCTGCCCTAGTAAAAACAGTGGCTTGTGTTAAAGCCAGAAAAAAATAATGGCCGTGAAACTTAGGGGTAAAGTTCCACGGCCATGAGTGTTGCGAAAGTTTATACTTTGAAGTGACTTAGTAGTGACTGTAGGTCATCGGCAAGCTTAGTTAATTGCTTGCTTGATTGCGCTACTTCACTTGCATCATCCGCGGTATGGTTTGCCACTTCACTGATGTTGACCACATTGCGATTGATTTCTTCGGCAACTGAGCTGTGCTCTTCTGCAGCGCTTGCAATCTGTGTGTTCATATCAGTAATGGTGGTGACCACCTCGGTAATCGTATCCAAAGAGGTACCCGCTTTTGCAGCTTGTTCAACGCTGAGGCTGGCTTGGCTTTTACCTTCGACCATCACTTCTACTGCGTCTTTGGCGCCTGATTGTAGGCGTTCTATTATTGATCGAATTTCTTGGGTTGATTGTTGCGTACGCTGTGCAAGGGTACGCACTTCATCAGCAACCACTGCGAAACCGCGACCTTGTTCACCAGCACGTGCAGCCTCAATGGCAGCGTTCAATGCGAGCAAGTTGGTTTGTTCGGCAATGCCCTTGATTACATCCAAGACAACGCCGATACCGTTGCTGTCTTCTTCCAGTTTCTGAATAACCTGACCGGCTTTTTCAACTTCTGCAGCAAGGGTATCAATAGCGTCGATGGTTTCTTTCACCACGACTTTACCTTGAGCAGCTTCGCTGTCGGCTTCATTTGCTGCGGAGGCGGCAGATGAAGCATTGCGGGCAACTTCCTGCACCGTTGCAGACATTTGGTTCATTGCCGTGGCAACTTGATCGGTTTCGGCTTGCTGCTGTTTAACACCGTTGCTGGTTCTGTGTGTCACAGAGCTCATATGCTCGGCATTACTGGTCAATTCAGATGCATAGCCGTTAATGTCGGTAATCATTGTGCGTAGTTTGCCTACAAAGGTATTGAACCAGTACGCAAGTTCACCGAGTTCATCGTTTGAGCTTTCGTCTAACTTGGCTGTTAGGTCGCCATCGCCTTCTGCGATGTCTTTAATGCGTTCCATAACATCGTGTACAGGTTTGGCAACAACGCGGTTCATCAAAACACTGACGGTAAATAAACCGACAACGAAGAGGCCAACTACGACATAAAACTGTTGCCACCAATTTGCTGCAGCTAGGCCGTCAGCTTCTGCTAGTGAGTAGGTGATGCGAATAGCACCGTTTATTGTTTTTCCGGTAGGTTCAACGGCATGACAATTTAGGCAGTTGACTCCGCGGGTATTATCGGTGGCCTCGTAAGGCATGATAACTGTAACGGTTCTTGCACCTTCATGCTCACCTACCTCTACAATTTTTTCGCCTTGTAAAGCGCGGTGATCGAGTTCGTCAACAGGACGTTCTTCTGGGTAACCCGGACCGTATTGTTTGTTGACAGGTTCGCCGCGATTAACGCGTACTTCTAATACGCCTGGGCGGCGCAACATTTTTTCACGCAAAATCGAACGCTCACTCATGATGCCGGTCAGCATCATGGTATTTAGCGAGTCAAAATAGAAGGTGTTCATACCTTCTACTTGTGAAATACCTAGCTCAAGGTTTTTATCTCGATTTGCTTTATAAGAAACGCCCATGATCATTGCCGCAACGACGACAAAAATCATGCAAACGGTTAGGTTCATTTTAAAGCGCACGGACATTCTCTTCATTCCCATTGCGCGTCCAATCATGGCATACATAGCTCTACCCCTATATTCAGTGTCGAATGACTCCTCACTGAGTCCCTTATCGGCGTATGGTTAATGGACTTTAGTCTCTTAATGCCGATGAATGACTCCATTCCTGGACTAATTAGTTAGTCCAGTACTTTCTGTTAACGGCCATGCGCGAGTAAGAGTTTAGCTTTTTTGTTTTTAGGGGGATGTACGTAGACAAATATTGCAGTGTTATGGAAAAACGCCGAACAAAGATGGCGAATTGGTAGCGTGATATACAGTGTTATCGAGTAGAATGTTTATGCGGGAATAAACTTCAGGGCAACACCATTATTGCACCAACGTTTGCCGGTGGGCTTGGGACCATCGTTAAATACATGGCCTTGGTGTCCGCCACAGCGGATGCAGTGGTATTCAGTACGAGGGAAAAGAATTTTATAGTCGGTTTTTGTGCCCGTGTTGCCCGGAATTGCATCCCAGAAGCTAGGCCAACCTGTACCGCTATCGAACTTTTTACTTGCTTCAAACAAGGGTAAATCGCAGCCGGCACAGACATAGGTACCGTCGCGTTTTTCATCGTTAAGTGGACTGCTCCAGGGGCGTTCTGTGCCTTCTTCGCGTAGTACATAAAATTGCTTTGCGGTTAAGCGTTTACGCCATTCATCTTCGCTGAGTACTAGGGGCACAATATTGTCTTCGCGAGCGATGATAGGAGTGATGCTGACGGCACTGAGCACGAAAGATGCGATGCCTGCTTTGATCAAAGTTCTACGATGCATGGTTATTTCCTATGGCTAGTTTTATGATGCGTGGCGATACGGCTCAATCAATACTTTAAGATGTTGCTGCGGCTGCTTGGGTTTTGATACAGCCTAAGGTAAACGAAAACCGTGTGCCTTTGCCTACTTCACTGGCTACCGATATATCAGAATAATGGAGATCGAGAATACGTTTTACAATAGCGAGGCCAAGCCCACCGCTGCCAGACTTACTTGGCCGGTGTTTGTCAACTTGATAGAAGCGTCCAAATATCAACTTAAGTTCGTCAGCAGGGATCCCTTGGCCGGTGTCAGAAACTTGGACATCTACACCCCCGTTCTTTTCAGTAATGGCTATATCAACATGACCATGGTCATTGCAATGGCGAATTGCGTTTTCTATTAGGTTTTCTAAGACACGCTCTATTAAGCCAATATCACCGTAGGCTTGGCATATATCGCCAGGGTTGTTACAACGCAGCTTGATATCTCGCTTCTCTGCGTCGAGCTGATGTTTCTGCATAATATCGTAGGTGAGTTCATGTAGTGAAAAGCTACTTTTTTCTACATTAATATCGCCTGAGTCGAGGCGAGCGAGTTCGAACAAATCTTTGACAAGCTTGCCAAGTCGATGGCTGTGGCGGAGGGCAATCTCAATATACTCGTGCTGCTTATCTGCTTGCAATTGGCCCTGTTTTAACAATAAGGTTTCAAGGTAGCCCTGCATTGAGGCCAGTGGCGTACGCAAGTCATGAGATATATTGGCAACCATATCGCGGCGATGTTTGTCGGTATCTCGCAGCTCATTTAGCTGAGAAATTACCCGTGAAGCAAGCTCGTCAAAACTTGTTTCTAGTTTGCCAATTTCATCTTCAGAATGTGTAACGAGTTCGGGTGAGTCGGTGACACTTTCAAAGTCGCTATTACGAAAGTCGGTCATTGCCTCAGACAAGCGAGTCAAACGTCGTGTGTGTTGACTAAACAACATGAGGCCGGCAATTAAAGCAAATAACAAGCTACCGACGATAATCCATGTGCCAGCTCGTAAGATATAGCTATCACCCAGTACTTCAAAGATAGAATCGTAGTTTTCACCACGAAGTACTACATACAAGTAGCACAACTCACCACTTTTATCGGTTAAAGGCGCGACAGAAAATATTTTTTTCCGGCTGGTATCTCGTGGATCATCGCCAAGAATCGGAAACTCGGCACCATCTAAGAAAGCGTTGAGTGGTGTGAGATCAACTTGCTCTCGAATGACAGCGTATTTGGGTGCTGAATACGAGAGAATTTTTCCATCGTGGTCAAGCAAATAGAGCTCGATGCTTGGGTTGATGGTCATGAATGATTCGAACACATTCATGACGGCTTCGTTGTTTAAGGCACCATTACTAACTAGGTCGCGCTCTAGAATTAAGTTAGCAGCAAGTGTGCGATTTAGCTCTTGGCTGGTACGGCGTAGATGATCTTTAGTAAAATATGCAGTTAATAGGACATAGACAACCCCTACGGCAGCTAGCAGACCGAATAGCGTAATGGCAAGCTTGCCGTATAAGGTTTTAAAGAACATTTTGGTGCTTATTGAAAGTGCTTTATGTGTCTTCTTCTAGTTCGGCAAATTTATAGCCTACTCCCCAAACGGTAAGAATGTGCTTAGGCTTGCCGGCGTCTTCTTCGATCTTGGTTCTTAAACGATTGATATGGGAATTAACGGTATGTTCGTAGCCATCGTGAGCGTAGCCCCATACAGCATCGAGTAATTGCGCACGTGTGTAGACACGGCCTGGGTTGCTAACAAAATGCACAAGCAAGTCAAACTCTCTGGCGGTCAACTCAATATGTTTTCCGTCGAGTGTAACGGCATGCTTAGCGATATATGTAACAAGATTACCGTGCTGAATAGATGAAGGTGTGG
>CAYUVE010000112.1:0-7284 GCA_964447985.1 uncultured Thiotrichales bacterium | reverse complement strand
GGGCGCCTGTAGTCATCACCTTGGCAGTTAACGACATTAGCGCTTTGACGGGTTTAGGTAGATCTGAGGCGCCGAATGCCTTGGCTTTGGCGGCATGTTCGGCTTCGTCGTGTTTCATTTGTTCAATGATGGCGCGGCTTTTTTCATCCTGTGGCGGGAGTTTTTCTAGATGGCCTTCTAGATGCTGCATGACTTGTTGTTCGGTTTCTTCAACAAAGCCATAACTCCATCGGTCACCCGCTTTGCCAGCGATGCAGCCAATGGCAACAGAGCCTGCATACCAAAGTGGGTCGAGATAGCTAGTGTGGCTATCAAGCTCTTCTAAGCGCTCAGCGCACCAATGCAAGTGATCGCCTTCCTCGCGGGCAGCGTCACGCATTTGTCGTCGTGTTTCTTGTGTCTTTGCTGTCAATGACTGGCCTAAGTACAGCCCTTGAGCCGCTACTTCGCCAGCATGGTTGACCCGCATCAGTGCCGCAGAGAGGTTTTTCTCAGCGTCATCAAGTGCGTGCTCGTTGAGCCTATTGGCAGGGTTTTGGCGGCTTGCGGAGTGATTTTTTACACTACCGAGATTTAAAAAGTTTTGTGCTTCGCAAAGAAAATGATCAAGGCTTGTATAGTGGCGCTCAGATGACATAGCATGATTAATAGTTGAAACCTGGGCTGAGTATACTTGCTGTACAACACTCGGGCTAGTCAGTGGATTTGAGAAATCATATGAGTTTTTATCAATATCACGTGTTTTTCTGTACCAATAAGCGTGAGGACGGCAGGGCGTGCTGCCAAGACCATGGCGCGGATGAAGTGAGAGATTACGCCAAAAAGCGGATTAAGGAACTCGGTTTGTCAGGCCAGGATAAGGTGCGAATTAATAAGGCCGGTTGTCTGGACCGCTGTGATTTGGGGCCAGTTATGGTCATTTATCCCGACGAGACTTGGTATACCTATGTCGACCGCGAAGATGTCGATGAAATTATCGATGAGCATTTGCTCAATGGTCGGCCTGTACCAAGGCTGCAGATCTGACTACCATTGCTTGTGGCATACAGCTTTTTCTTGTAATTCCACCCCAAGTGGGCTAATATTTGCCACCTTTTTTTGGACGTAATTCCCCCTGGAAACAACGGATAACAATGAAAACTTATAGCGCAAAGCCAGAAACCGTCAAGCGCGACTGGTTCGTCATCGATGCCAATGGCAAGACCCTTGGTCGTATGGCAACTGAGATTGCTCGTCGTCTACGCGGCAAGCACAAAGCTGAATACACTCCTCACGTTGATACTGGCGACTATATTGTCGTGGTTAACGCTGAGAAAGTAGCCGTTACCGGTAATAAAGCGAGTGATAAGCTTTATCACCATCACACTGGCTATATTGGTAGTCTGAAGACGATTAATTTCGCTGATTTACAGCAAAAGGCGCCAGATCAGATTATTATTAAAGCTGTAAAGGGCATGTTGCCGCGCAACCCACTTGGTCGTGCAATGCTTAAGAAGCTCAAAGTCTATGCGGGCCCAGAGCACCAACATACCGCACAACAGCCGATACCGTTGGAAATTTAGGAAATACCATGGCAGAACAAACCCAGTTTTATACCGGACGCCGCAAGACCTCTAGTGCGCGTGTTTCAATCAAGCCTGGTAAAGGCGAAATCACCGTTAATAAGCGTCCGCTAGATGTTTATTTTGGTCGTCAAACTGCACGTATGATTGTGCGCCAACCGTTGGAAACGGTTAACGTTGCTGACAGTCTTGATGTCGCCGTTAATGTCAAAGGCGGTGGTGGTAGTGGTCAAGCCGGTGCGATTCGCCACGGTATTGCACGTGCGTTGGCTGAATATGACGAGTCATTTCATTCACCATTGCGTAAAGCGGGTTTTATTACCCGTGATGCACGTGGTGTAGAGCGTAAGAAGGTGGGGCTTCGTAAGGCGCGTAAAAAGCCACAGTTTTCAAAGCGTTAATTTTTCCCTTATCGCTTTACAGATCGAAAGGCATCCCTGGTTTCAGGGGTGCCTTTTTTGTTTCTAGTGCCTCTACGGGCGTTAAATCTTCCCTTATTGATCATTCGGGCAAGAGAAACCATCCTCAGCCTAGCTCTACGCCGCCTTATCGCTATTCGTTTCTGGTTTTTGGCTAACAAATTTGGCTGATTAGTCGATAAGTAGCCTAATAGCCGGGTGTTCGTAAACCGTATTTCTCGCGAACACCGATTACCACAGGATGGGGTCGAGGAATGGAACGAGTATTATTATTGGTAGACGATGAGCCGAATATTTTATCGTCATTATCGCGTCTATTGCGCGCTGAGGGCTACACCATATTAACGGCTGAAAATGCTGAGGAAGCGAGCGAGCTGCTGGCGCAACAATCAGTCGGTGTGATCCTCTGTGATCAAAACATGCCGGAAACTACCGGCGTAGAATTTCTTTCCATAGTTCGTCAAACCACCCCAAATACTGTTCGTATGGTTCTGACGGGGCAAGACGATAGCAGTGTCGTCATGGAAGCCATCAACCGAGGTGCGATATACAAGTTTTTGCTTAAACCTTGGGATGATGCAGCGCTCAAATCAACGCTAGCAGATGCCTTCGATTTTTATGATTTAACCATAAAGCGCGAACAGCTTACACGTGATATCGGTAGTGCTTATGACGACCTTACCGAGATAAATTTCTTCCTCGAAGAAAAGCTTGCTCATACTAATCAGCGCCTGCTTCAAAAAGAAAATTATGATGAGCAAACCGGTTTGCCCAATCGAACAATGTGTGCTGAAAAAATCAACCTCGCTATTGATAAAGCTCAGCAAAATGATGGCAGTGTTGCCGTCATAGGTATTGATATTGATCGATTTAAACTGGTCAATGATTCTTACGGCCATAATGTTGGTGACGACTTATTGATGGCTGTCGCCGAGCGATTGAATGATAGCTTGGGTGAGGGCTATGTCTTGTCGCGAGTCTTTGCCGATGAGTTTGTCGTATTGGTAGACAAGCTGGAAGGGCATCAAGAGGTGAACCAGCATGTAGAGACGGTTAAGCAATGCTTCGCTGCTCCCTTCAAGGTGGATGGTAATGAGATCTTTCTTTGTGTCAGTATGGGTGTCGGTGTCTACCCTCATGACGGCGAAAATGCTGACATGCTTATGAAGAATGTGGTGACCGCTACGCACCATGCAAAAAGACATGGTGGTAATCAGTATCAATACTTTGCTTCTGAGATGAATGAAAGGGTCTCAGAAAGAGTTAGTTTAGAGGCTGAGTTGTATCATGCTTTGGAACGCGAGGAGTTTGTGGTGCACTATCAGCCCCAAACTAATATCGCTACGGGTGAGATTGTGGGGTTTGAAGCGCTAATGCGCTGGCAACATCCGACTCGAGGTTTGGTGCCGCCTGTACAGTTCATTCCTGTGCTGGAGGATATTGGTTTAATTAATAAAGTAGGTAGTTGGTTAATTAAGCATGTCCTATTACAAAAGCAGCAATGGTCACAGTATGGCGCTGATAAATTACGTTTGGCAGTAAATTTATCTGTACGTCAGCTTTGTGATAATACGTTTCTTGATGATGTGCAACATATACTTGATGAAACCGGTTTTGACCCGAATGTCACAGGGCTTGAGTTTGAAGTGACAGAAAGTATGGTGATCAATCAGCTTGAGGTCGTCGGTTGTACTTTAAATGAACTCAAGGAAATGGGTATCAGGGTAGCCGTTGATGATTTTGGTACTGGCTATGCGTCGCTCAGCTATTTGACCCGACTGCCTGTGAATAGCGTCAAGATAGATAGAAGTTTTGTTGAAAGGTTAACTGCACATAAAGACGATCGGGCCTTAGCTGCAGCGATTATTGCTATGGCTCAGTCAATAGGTCTTAGCGTGATCGCTGAAGGTGTTGAAACCAAAGAGCAGCTAGAGATGCTTAAAGGCTTTGGCTGTGATGAAATGCAGGGCTTTTTATACAGTGTCCCGCTAGATGCGGATAAATTTGCCGCTTTGCTACAAAACAACCAAAACAAGCTCGCTGTTTAACAGCTAGTACGAGGCGCTAAGTTCGTAGCTAAGCGTTTTAGTGCATCATCAGGTATAATTTCGCCCTTTTTCTTCTGCGGTAAGTCCTTATGCTGCAAGCCAGCGGCCTTTTTTGCGAACGTGGTGATAGACAACTGCTTAATGGCTTAAGTTTTTCTTTGGAGTCAGGACAGCTATTGCATATTCGTGGAGCCAACGGCGCAGGTAAAACAAGTTTATTACGAATTATTGCAGGTCTCTTGTTGCCGACAGAAGGCGAAGTGCTTTGGTCGGGTAAGCCAATCAAACAGCAGCGAGAGGAATATCATCAAGACTTGTTATATCTCGGCCACCTTGATGGGGTTAAAGGTGATCTGACTGCCATTGAAAACCTGCGTATAGATAGCCAATTACAAGCCGCCAATGCCACTGATGAAGAAATGTGGTCAGCGCTGGGCAAGATTGGTTTAGCTGGTTTTGAAGAGGTATTCACCAAGCAGCTTTCTCAGGGGCAGCATCGTCGTGTAGGGCTATGTCGTTTGCTATTAAGTAAAGCCAAGCTATGGGTCTTGGATGAGCCATTTAACGCTTTAGATGTTAAAGCGGTGAAAATGCTGGCTGACTTAATTGAAGCACATTTGGGTGCGGGAGGCATGGTGATGCTGACAACTCACCAAGACGTGCCTCTAGCAGAGCGCTTTGTTAAAGAAATAACCATTGGTGATGCTTAATGGGCGTGTTTGGAACAGTGCTGCGACGTGATTTGACGCTAGGACTAAGACGGCGCGCTGATCTATTAATGACCCTGTTTTTCTTCGTCATTGTCAGCAGTTTATTTCCACTATCCATGACGCCTGAGCCAGAAATACTTAAAAAAATGGGTCCTGGGGTAATTTGGGTGGCTGCACTATTAGCGTCGTTGCTATCGCTAGAGCGGTTGTTTGGTGCTGATTTCACTGACGGCACCTTGGAGCAAATGCTGATATCGCCGTACTCCACATCCTTAATTGTATTTGCCAAGGTGGTGGCGCATTGGCTGGTAGCGGGTTTGCCACTGGTGCTGATATCGCCAATTTTGGCCTTACAGTACGGTTTTGATAGCCAAGGAACCTGGATATTGATTGGCACGCTGTTGCTAGGCACACCAATATTAAGCCTGCTAGGTGCAGTAGGTGCGGCGCTGACCTTAGGTTTGCGAGGTGGCGGAGTTTTGATTTCTTTGCTGGTTTTACCGCTGTTTGTTCCGGTATTGGTATTTGGTGCTGGCGCGGTGGGTAATGCTGCAGTCGGGCTTGGTGTGGTGGCAAATTTCGCCTTTTTGGGCGCAATGTTGATATTAGCGCTGATGTTAACGCCCTGGACCGTAGCCGCGGCACTAAGAATTTCGATAGAATAACGGGTTCGGAGTTTAGTCTTAACAGGCCTTATGAGTATTAATTGGTTCAAATACGCCTCGCCAGTCAGCTTTTACCCGCTTGCAGGCAAGATGATCCCCTGGTTTGCTATTCCAGCCCTGATTTTGGGGGGGTATGGCTTAGTCATGGGATTGTTTGTACTGCCCGCTGATTTTAAGCAGGGTGAGTCATATCGAATAATTTTTATCCATGTGCCAGCCGCCTGGATGTCGATGGTGATCTACCTGGCTATGGCGTTTTGGTCGGTGATTGGTCTTATCTGGAATTCTCGCCTCTCTTTCATGATGGCGACGGCCTTAGCGCCAACGGGAGCCATATTTTGCTTTGTAGCTTTGTGGACCGGAGCGCTTTGGGGTAAGCCGACTTGGGGTACTTATTGGGTCTGGGATGCAAGGTTGACCAGCCAATTGATACTGATGTTTATGTATTTAGGCTATATCGCTTTGCAGGCTGCTATTGAAGATCCTCGTCGTTCAGCACGAGCCAGCAGTCTACTTGCCATCATTGGTGCCTTTAATGTACCGATTATCTATTTCTCAGTGAAGTGGTGGAATACCCTGCACCAAGGCGCATCGGTAACGCCAACGAAGTCTGAAATGGCCGATTCTATGCTTTCGGTGATGTTGATTATGGCGATTGCGGCCTGGCTCTATTCCATTGCCATTGTGTTGAAACGCGTGCGCTGTGAGATCTTAGAGAGAGAACGCCATGCAGCCTGGGTGAATGAGCTCAGCGCTAGTGATGTAGATGGCCGTCCTGAGACAGCGTAAGTATGGATTTTTTAGGCCTTGTTGATTACGGCAAGCACACCTGGTTTATTTGGGGTTCTTATGGAGTATTTGCCATCTTTATTATCGCTGAGCTGATTCAGCTGAGTCGCCGTAAGAGAACCATATGGCAGAGATTGAGTCGTATTAATCGAATGAGATCGGGAGAAAATAACAATGAAAGCTAGGCAAAAGCGCACCTTAATGGTGTTTGGGGGCTTGGCCGGCGTTGCAGTGATCGCCGCATTGGTTGTGGTCGTACTGCAAAACCAAGTGTTTTTTTATACGCCATCAGATATCGCTGCATCTAAAGCCCCGCAAGGCAGTTTGTTTCGCATGGGTGGTCTGGTCGAAGTCGGTAGCGTCAAACGTGAGGACGACGGTTTAACCGTGCATTTTAATGTTACCGATAATGCAGAAGTGGTACCGGTCACTTACACTGGAATTTTGCCGGATCTTTTTTCCGAAGGGCAAGGCGTTGTGGCACAAGGTAAGTTAGATGCCGCAGGTCGTTTTACCGCCTCGGAGGTTCTAGCCAAGCATGATGAAACGTATATGCCGCCAGAAGTGGCCGAAGCACTGGAAATGGCGAAAGGTGATGATGCAAGCAGTCAGGTTCCAGGGGCATCTAGCTTAGTCCAATAGTTTATTTAGCAGCATAACAATAAATATTAGGAAGTCTTCTTATGGGTGCAGAGAGCTTACTGCCGGAAATTGGTCATTATTCTCTAATACTTGCCTTAGGCATTGCCTTAGCGCAGGGTTTTTTTTCAATAGTCGGTGCACAGACTGGTAAGCTGGCGTGGATAGCCTTTGCTCGTCCATCTGCAAAGGCGCAATTTAGTTTTGTTTTTATTGCCTACATTTGCTTGACGTGGGGCTTTTTAAACGACGACTTCTCGATTCGTTATGTCGCCGAGCATTCCAATTCCTTGATGCCGACTGCCTATAAGATTGCCGGTGTGTGGGGTGGTCATGAAGGCTCGCTATTATTATGGATGTTGATGCTATCGGGCTGGACTATAGCGGTAGCAATTTGGAGCCGCCAGCTTCCTGACGACATGGTTGCTCGAGTACTAGGTATGACGAGTACA
>CAYUVE010000111.1:0-7488 GCA_964447985.1 uncultured Thiotrichales bacterium | reverse complement strand
TCGATTATCGGCTACCGCTGTGGCATCAGCATATGCAGCGACTCATATCAGCGTGCAAACGCCTAAATATTGAGCCGCCCGATCCAGACCTCTTAGAGAATGAAATCTCAAGGGTAGTCGATAAGAAAAACCCCAGCGGAACAATCCGAATTACCGTTACGCGGGGTGTGGGGCGTCGCGGTTATCGCCCAAACACAGAGACTGGCCCAACACGTATAATAAGCTTTCACGACAATAATGAACGTTCAGTAGATTACTGGACAAAAGGCATTGCTTTACGCTTATGTCGAACCAGACTGGGAAAAAGTGTCGTTGCGGGTTTAAAGCATTTAAATCGTCTTGAGCAAGTATTGGCTCAGTCAGAATGGTCACCGCATGATGGGTTTCAAGAAGGTTTAATGCTGGATAATGACGGTGCAGTAATCGAAGGCACGATGAGCAATGTTTTCGCCGTAATAGATGATGAGATAGTCACCCCAAGTCTTGAGCATTGCGGTGTAGAAGGTGTGATGAGAGCCAGTGTTATTGAGTTAGCTGAAGAACATGATTTTTCTTTGCGTATTAGAAAACTCTTTCTAGAAGAGATAAAAACAGCTAGCGAAGCCTTTATGACAAATAGCTCAATACGAATATGGCCAGTGAGACAGTTTGAAGGTATAAGTTGGACAGCCCCGGGAGCGATGACTTCACGGTTAATGTCTTTATTAGATAAAAAATTAAGTACTAGTGGAATTCTAGTTAATGTTGAAAACACTATTTAAAATTAGTGGGGTATTACTGATTCTTGCCAGCTTAGCGCTGGGTTGGGCGATTATGGATATGCGTCACTTTTTGAATACACCCTTGGAATTTGGTGGTGATGGTGTGCGTTATGTGATTAAGCCAAACGATAGCGTACACAGTATTGCCAATTCTCTACAGTCTCGCGGTATTTTAAGAAAACCTTATTACTTAATTGGTTTAGCAAAGTGGCAGCGCGTCGCGGGCAAGATTAAAGTGGGTGAGTATCAAATTCCTGCCATGATTAAGCCGGATGATTTATTGGCCTTATTTGTCTCTGGCGATGTCATTCAGCATTCGTTGACCTTAATTGAAGGTTGGACATTCGACCAAGTGCTTAAAGCCGTTAACGATAGTGAGCATCTCACCCATACCATCAATGAGTATTCAACAGAAGAGATAATGGATCGGTTAGGTCTGGCCGGTGAGCATCCGGAAGGGCGTTTCTATCCCGATACATATCATTTTACCCATGGTACTACCGATATTGATTTTCTTAAACGCGCCTATAAGCAAATGGAAAAGATCTTAGCGAAGCAGTGGGAGAAGCGGGCTAAGGATATTGCGATAAAAACACCCTACGAGGCATTGATACTTGCGTCAATTATAGAGCGTGAAACCAGTGTTGATAGCGAGCGTTGGCAAGTATCTGGCGTATTTAGTCGTCGTCTAAAACGTAATATGCTGCTGCAAACGGACCCAACAGTGATTTATGGTTTGGGTAAAGAGTTTGATGGCAATATTCGACGTAGAGACCTGCGACGTGATACACCCTATAACACTTATGTGCATAAAGGCTTAACGCCAACGCCTATCGCCATGCCAAGTGAAAAATCTATTGAAGCTGCCTTACACCCCGATAATGGTAAAACGATTTATTTCGTCGCCAAAGGTGATGGCACGCATTATTTTTCAGAAACCTTGCAAGAACATAATGCCGCTGTACGTAAATATCAGTTAGGTGGAAAATAACAATGGCGCAGCCGCGAGGTAAATTTATCACCGTTGAGGGAATAGAGGGTGTAGGTAAAAGTACAAATATAGAAGCGATTTGTCAGGTGTTAACTGATGAAGGCATTGAACATATCGTCACCCGTGAGCCCGGCGGTACAGATTTAGGCGAAGATATTCGTGGCTTATTGCTAGGTCATAAACATAGTAATATGAGCAGTGACTGCGAGTTATTATTAATGTTTGCTGCACGCGCACAACATCTTGCTCAGATCATTAAGCCAGCCCTAGATTTGGGGCAATGGGTGGTATGTGATCGATTTACCGACGCGACCTATGCTTACCAAGGTGGTGGTCGCGGCATAGCCGATGAACATATCGCCTTATTAGAGCAGTGGGTTCATGGTGATGGCGGGCCTGACCTCACCTTATTATTAGATACCGATGTCGCAACAGGCATGGGGCGGGTAGAAAAACGTGGTGCATCCGATCGTTTCGAGGTGGAAGCACATGCCTTCTTTGAACGGGTTAGATCTAAATATCTGGAACGCGCAAAGCAAGAACCATCACGTATCGCTGTAATAGATGCCTCACAATCGCTTGCCGAGGTGAAACAGTCTATTGCTAACACTCTAAAACCGTATTTAAAGCAAAACCACTAATGGCGCATAGCGAATACATATCCTGGCACGATGGTTTATGGCAAAGATTAAGTCATAGTGTGTCGCAAAACCGGCTCGCTCACGCTTATTTATTGCAAGGTGCTGCGGGAGTAGGGAAATCAATTTTTGCAAGCCAGATAGCCCAGCAATTGCTTTGTGAGACGGATAGTGATCGCGCATGCGGACAGTGTAAATCTTGTCGTTTATTTGAAGCGGGTAGTCATCCAGATTTTCGACGTATTGAAAGTGAGGGCGGCAAGGCCATAGGTATCGATCTCATCAGAGATGTATCAGACTATTTTGCGCTGACCTCTCAGTATGGCGCCAATAAAATTGCCGTGATAGTCGGTGCGGAGCGCATGACGACCGCGGCGGCGAATGCCTTATTAAAAACTTTAGAAGAACCGCCTGCTGGTTCATTGCTGATATTGATAAGTTCACAGGCCTCATTATTACCGATAACCGTACGTAGCCGTTGCCAGTCTTTAAGAATCACTATTCCTACTACCGAAGAAGCGCAGCAATGGTTGCTGGCACGTGGCTATGCCGAAGCTGATATTACACTAGCGCTTGAGCAAGCGCGGGGCGCGCCATTGCTAGCAGAAACCTTACTTAGGGACGATAACAGTGCCCAGCAACGGGATAGGGTCTTAGAAGGGGCACGGCAGCTGCTCACTCGGCGTGTTGACCCTGTGGAGCTAGGTGAAAGCTACCTAAAGTTGGGCGCGAAACAAGCGCTATATATTTTATGGCAGTGGCATGCTGAATTGATACGGTGCCTGGCACTAAATCGCGACTCATCAGATTTAGCCTTAGCAAGACAAATCGGCCAGCCTCAGCTACAGACACAAATGGATAGCTTAAGCCTCGGGATAAAACGTCTCGACGCACAACTAAATGAACAGTTGCTATTGGAGGATATATTAATATCTTGGATTAAATAGCAACAATAACTAATTGATATTAATATGAATGCATCTCAAAAACAACGCATCATGTCGTTATCCATCAAGGACAAGAGCGCGCTCTACGCAGCGTATATGCCTTTTGTCACCAATGGCGGTTTATTCGTCCCCACAGACGGTGAGTACAAGCTCGGAGACGAGGTGTTTTTGTTGCTGACCTTAATGAGCGAAACCGACAAAATCCCAGTCGTTGGCAAAGTCTGCTGGATTACCCCAACCGGCTCACAAGGTAACCGAACCACAGGTATCGGCATCCAGTTTAATGCCGAAGAAGGCATCGATGTTCGTAATAAAATCGAAAACCATCTCGCCGGGGCACTAGAATCCGATCGCGTTACGCATACGATGTAAATATAAACATGGGTTACCCATCTCATGTTGAAAACCGGTTGAGTCTTGACTCTTAGGTTTCCGAAATATAAAACTGCCATTCTTGTTACACAGTAATAGACTATTCTAAGAATAGAACCGGGACAATTATGGCTAATAATCAGGGAGATATCGTGGAAATCTGGGTAATTGAAATATTCGACGATGATACAACGCCAGTTAATTTTGTTAATGAGCTACTAACTCAGATATTTTCAAAGTCTTCTGAGGATGCTGAGAAACTAGTAAATATTATTCAAAGTAACGGTTCAGCAATATGTGGCCAGTACCATCAAGAACTAGCTCAGGCTATTTTTGAGATTAGTAAAAATAGGATAAAAGACCGCGGATATTCATTAAAAGTCGAATTATCTAAATTAGACGAAAAAGACAAAGAAGAAATGGCTTGCTCTTTTTGCTTGAAGAAGAAGTCGCAAGTCAAACAGCTTATTGCTGGTCCTAAGGCCAACATTTGCAACGAATGTATTGATGTATCGCTTAAACTAATGGCAGATGAAGCAAGCAATTTTGATTTTGTTTTCATTCACGAATTACTTAATTGGTTCTTTCAAGCCAAACAACCAGAAAGTATTACGACCACTAGCCGTACTTACCCAGAGAGAGTTAGAGCTGACCTACAATCGGCTGTTGAGGCAGAAATAGATGATAACGCCTTACGAAGAATTGGAATAAATTCCGACTATTCTTATGACCAAATAAATATAGCCAGTTTACTTACTCCCAATCGAGATTCAAAAAAAATCGCCCCAATTAGATACGAAGAGGTAGATATTGGAGAAACCCAGCCAAAGAAATGTCTGGTTAATGCTATTTGGCTTGTGAGCAACGATAATGACCGATATGCGATTTTATTTCGACATACTCAAGATCAGTTCGGTGGGAAATCTATTTCAATAGAGATAGGATACAACGGTGATATAAGCAATAAAACTTATCCGGAAACCTTATTTACTAAAATTGAAAATGCCATTAAGAATTCAAGAATTTATCGAGGAAAAATACTCTCGTTAGAAAAATCTTATTCTTACTCGAAACAGTCGAGCAGTATCATCGTCCATAAGCTAGATACCGTCGGTAGAGAAGATTTGATTTTACATAATGATACTATCGAGCTAATTGACCGATCAGTTATCGATTTCGTAAAGAAAAGAGCATTATTAAAGCAATTTGGACAATCTACAAAACGAGGCGTTCTCCTATTCGGTCCACCTGGCACAGGAAAAACGCACACGATTCGTTATCTAGCTTCTCAACTTGCTGAACACACGACCTTGCTTATCACTGCTGAGCAAATAGGCTTACTTGATGAGTATGTAGCTATCGCCAGGTTGTTGCAGCCGTCAATTTTAGTTATCGAAGATGCTGACCTAATAGCGCGAAGCCGAGAAGAGATGGAAAATGTTTGTGACGAAATACTCCTTAACAAACTTTTAAACGAAATGGATGGATTGAGAGAAGATGCAGATATTCTATTCTTATTAACTACTAATAGACCTGAAATACTTGAAGATGCTCTTGCAAATCGCCCAGGACGCATAGACCAGGCTATTGAAATTGACTTGCCGGATGATGAATGTAGAAAAAGATTACTTGCTTTATATGCTAAAAACATCGAATTAACAGAAGATGTAGTTGAAGAGATAGTAAAAAGAACTCATGGTGTAAGCGCTTCTTTCATAAAGGAACTTGTAAGAAGACTATTTCAGCTTGCTGCTAGCGACCTTGATGGCTATGATCTAAAAAAAGAAGATTTAGAGGAGGTGCTCGCTGATATGATTTTTTCTGCAAACAAGTTAAATGCAAAAATTATTGGTGCTAACATCTAAAACGTGCGTTTCATATATAGAAATGCTGACATAGCTCCCTACAAATCCTTATAATGCGCACATGTTTATCGACTCACATTGCCATTTAGATTTAATCGATCCAGATCAAGAGGGCCAAAACCTTCCTGATCTGCTCGCTAGCGCCGCAGCAAATGATGTTGATGCGATGCTGTGTGTTTCTGTCAGCTTGGATAAATTTCCATCTATGATGTCGTTGATTGAGCCCTATGCCCAGGTTTATGCATCGGTGGGGGTTCATCCCGTCACCAAGTGTGAAAAAGAACCTGAGATATCGGAGTTAGTCGCGCTAGCGGACAATGACAAGATTATTGCTATCGGTGAAACAGGTTTAGATTACTATCACTGCGAAGGTGATATGGAATGGCAGCATGAACGTTTTCGACGCCATATTGAAGCCTCTAAGCAGACCGGTAAGCCGCTAATTATTCATACCCGTGATGCAAAAAAAGAAACTATTCAGCTAATGCGTGAAGAAAATGCTCAGGACGCGGGCGGGGTGATGCATTGCTTTGTTGAAGACTGGGAAACGGCCAGTGCAGCGTTGGACTTAGGGTTTTATATTTCTTTTTCAGGTATTGTGACATTCAAAAATGCCAAAGATTTAAAAGAAATCGCTAAGCAAGTGCCTTTAGATCGGCTGCTTATTGAAACTGATTCACCTTATTTAGCACCGGTACCAAATCGCGGCAAAACTAACCAACCGGCTTATGTCAGACACGTTGCCGAATATATTGCAAAATTGCGAGATATGAGTACAGAAGATGTCGCGCAAATAAGTAGCGATAATTTCTATACCTTATTTAGTACGGCTAAACGCCCAGACCAACCTCAAGCCGCTTGAATGAGTGCTTCGACTTTTTCTAAGGCATAATCTAACTGCGCTTTAGTATTATAGAAGTGGGGTGAGAACCTGACTCCACCGCCACGGTTTGCGCACATAATCTCATGTTTTTTTAACGATCCGTACAGTTCTGAACTCGCGATGTTTGGGTGGCAGAAGGTAACAATGCCGCCATGTTTACCTTGCCTTGTTTCACTGAGGATCTGCATTCCTCGAATTTGATTAAGCTGTTCTATCAAATACCGCGTATGTGCTAGCACTTGTGTTGAGATGTGTTCCATACCGACTTCTAATAGCAGACTAACGCTGGCTTCTAATGCGTGAATACCCAGCATATTGGGGCTGCCGCATTCAAAGCGGCGAGCGCTTGAAGCAATTTGCCAATCGTTTCGGTCATAGTCGCCTAAGGCTTCTACCATATGCCAGCCATATTGTTTAAGTTGCAGACGTTCGCGTTGTGTTTCGCTGCAATAGAATAGGGCGATGCCTTCAGGGCCTAACATCCATTTATGTCCGTCGGCGACAATAAAATCGACTGGTGTTGTTTGTACATCGATTGGTAATGCGCCGACGCTTTGAATGGCATCGAGACAAAGTAAAATACTATTCTGGCGGCAATGCTGACTAAGCAATTCTAAGTCAACGCGTTGTGAGCTGGCGTATTGCACTGAACTTACGGATATAAGTTTAGTTTTTTCTGTGCTATGTTGAACTAATACAGATTCAGATGTTTCTCCCGGCTGACAATGAACAACTTTGACTGCGACGCCTTGCGATTGTAAGGACTCCCAGACTATACGGTTTGACGGGAATTCTTGATCGAGAAGTAATATCTCATCACCTTTTTGCCATGGTAAACCATAAGCGATAACGGACAAACCTTCGGAGGTATTTTTCAGCAGAGCGATGTCTTTATTGTCTGCATTAATGAGTTGCGCTAAGTCTTTGCGAAGCTTGTGTTCAACTCTCAGCCATCGGTCATAGTGCTTAGAGCCGACAAGCATATTTTCATTTGTAAAACTTGTTAGGGCTTCAATCGTTCGTTTAGGCCA
>CAYUVE010000110.1:0-7530 GCA_964447985.1 uncultured Thiotrichales bacterium | reverse complement strand
TGCTTCAGAAAAATACATTGGACGGTGCGGCTCATCGTGATTGCTCTATTTGAGTTTTTTGATATTGGTCAAGCAAGCGACTGACAGGGGCAGCGAGCCCGACAGAACTTGGTTTATCGCAATTGTACCAAAGCTGCGGAGCGCTCTCCATGACGACATTTTTGGCTGATCTGACTTCAGCGTAAATGGGCGTAATATGTAGCCGGTAATGTGAGAAGGTGTGAGAAATATTTTCACCGATTATAGGCTGGCTAATATTTATTCCTAGCTCATCTTGGCACCAGTGCTTAGGGTTGATGTGTACATCGCATTGCGGAAAACACCATAGGCCTCCCCAAATCCCGCTAGGTGGTCTTTGTTGTAACAATAGTTCTTTTGAACTATTTGTCAGCAACAGCATTTGGGTATGTTTCTCGGGTAAGGTCTTTTTCGGTTTTTTGCCAGGGTAAAGGGAAATAGTGTCAGTTTGATAAGCTTTACAAGAATCTTGCATCGGGCATTGCGTACAAGCGGGTTTGCTTCTTGTGCAGACTGTTGCGCCAAGATCCATGATCGCCTGGGTATAGTCAGCAACGCGTTTTTTCGGCGTTAATGTTTCTGAGAGTTGCCAAAGTTCTTGTTCAACCATGCGTTGACCGGGCCATCCCTCAACAGCAAAGCAACGCGCTAGAACGCGTTTAACATTCCCATCGAGTATGGCGTGACGTTGCTTGCAAGCCAGGGCCAGAATAGCGCCTGCTGTCGAACGGCCGATGCCAGGTAATGAGACTAATGTTTCAAAGGTAGACGGAAATATTCCGAGATAGTCAGTACTGATAATACGTGCCGATTTATGCAGATTACGTCCGCGTGCGTAATAACCAAGGCCGCTCCAGTGATGGAGCACATCATCTAATGAGGCTTGCGCCAGAGCGTCAATATTAGGAAATCGATCGATAAATCTTTCATAGTAAGGAATGACCGTAACCACTTGGGTTTGCTGCAACATAATCTCCGATATCCACACATGGTAGGGAGATTGTTGTTGCCAAGGGAGATTCTTGCGCCCGTGTTGATCAAACCATTTCAGTAAGCGGGTGCTGAATGCAGGTTCAGCCATGCAGTAACCTAAAATAGACTTCTTAGCTTATTCTTAAGTTTGTCTTCAGGTTTTTCTTCCGCAGGTGCTTCACCGTCTGCTGCAGCTTCTTCGCTAGTGTCGCCACTGCTGGCTCCTAGTTTATCTAAAAGTTTACCTTTGAGTTGTTCCTTTTTCTCTTCGATTTTTTCTTTGGCTTTTTGCTTGGCGCCATCACTAATTAGATTTTTAAGATCAGGTTTAAATTTCGGTTCAGTAAAGGTACCGCCAATTTTAACGGGAATGGTTAAGCCCTTTAGGTCGCTGAGTTCTTTTCCGCCTTGGCCTTTAGATGTTTCGACAATGCTGACCTCCGTGAGGTAGTCGATGGATTCCTTAATCAGGTTAGCCTTACCACGACCATTAATGCGGAAGAAAGGTGATTTCATTAATAGGTCTTGGTTTTGCACCAATCCACTTTTTATATTGGCAGATCCGCTAAGTTCGGCAAAATCGGTCTGAACAGGTTCGTCGCTAGCAGCAGCTTTCTTGCCGGTTAACTTAGCTTTGGCGTCGCGAATAATTTGCGCAATATTGACACCTTTTACTGCACCATTAATAAATGAAAATTGAACATCACCATTGGCTGTTTTCTTGATTTGCGCTGGTGTTAAGCCACGCATGGTTAACTTGGCTTTAGCGCTTGCGGTGCCGAGAATTTTGTCATCGCCATTAAGGTCTTTGAGTAATGGGCCTGCGGCAACATCTTTTAATGTTTCGTTAACGGTGATGATAGGTGTATCAAGATTGCTATTAAATTGAATATTACCTTGGTAGCTACCGTTGTAAAGAGAAGCGGTTAACGGATGTAAGGTGATTAAACCACCTTTTGCTGTCAACGTTGTGGCGAGTTGTGTCAGGGTGAGGTTGCTAATCTTAAGTGAGCCAACATCAAATTGTGCGTTGGCGGCTAGAGTGCGCAGCGGATGCATCCAACTATTATCCTGTGGTTCGGTGTTGCTTGTCGCTTGGTCACTGCTGGTGGCAGCGCCGGCGCCACTGCTACTGCTAGCTTGATCACTGCTAGGAGTGGCTGTGGTTTCCTCTTCTTCGCTTGGTGGCAGATAACGATCGAGGTCAATTGCATCAAGTTTAAGATTTGCTTTTATTGAAGGCTTGCTAAATTCAGCGACACTAAAATTTCCGCTTAGCTGCGTATCGTCAAGCGTGGCGCCAAAACTGGTTAACGCAAGCTCTGAAGTATTGCCTGTAAAATCGATATTGAGGCTGGTTTTTGCAAGCACGCTAGGATCAGCTGTGTCGATAATAATATCGAGTTTGGCTAAAAGGTCGCGTAAAGAGAACTCATTGATATTAAGTTGTCCTTTAAAACTTGGATTTTTACTGAGTTGATTGGCAGTAAGCTGTCCTTCTGCATCGATATCAAGCGTACTGAATTTTAACTTCTGCAATGACAAAGCATCTTTCTCAAGATCCATGCTTAAATCGCTGCTGAGTTTGACCTGCATTTTCTCAACAGGAAGTGAGGGGCCGCTCAGCATGCTATCAAATTTCAGATCGCCAATTGCGATAAGCTCATTGGCCAAGTCTATATTGGTGATACCGCTGACCTCGATGCTACCGTCGATTAACTTCGGTTCGCTTTCTACGTCAAAATCAATATCCAGCGAAACAGGTTTACCAGGCAGGATGGCGCCGCTGTTTAAATCAAAGTCACGAATACTAAATTTTTGAGGGGTTTGTTGGTCGTCCCAGATAATCTCAGCATCACGAACGTCAATACCACCCAGGCTAAATGCGGCTAAGCCTTCTAAGGCGTCATTATCACTGGAGTCTGAGTCGTCAGAGTCATCATCACTCTCGCCGGCCAGATCTGACCAGTTGTTTTTACCATTTTTATCTACGCCGAGATAAAGTTTCAGGCCGTGTAGGGTGATAGCGTCAGCCTCGATTTCCTTACGGAAGATCGGCGCTAGTTTGATGCCGAACTCAGCTCGCTCCAAGCTTGCAAAAGGCTTATCTGAGAATCCGGGTGCGTTGCTTAAGCTCACCTTGTTGGCGCTGAGGCCAAGCCAGGGGAATACAGAAATATCTAAATCACCTTCGATAGTCAGTTCGCGTCCGGTGGCCTCATTCACTTCACTGATTATTCTTTGTTTAAATGCGTTGGCATCAATTAAAAAATAAGCCAGAGCGAGAGCAATAATTAACAGGCCAATTAGGACCACAATAGCGATGACGATGCGCTTGACCAGTTTGCTCATTGAAGGACTCCGTTTTAGTTTTTTGACCGCGTGATTATGATAAGGTGTGACACCGAGTATATCATTTGAAGTTTACCGTAAAACATACTGACTGTAGCTCAGCCGAGTATGTTCCGCGATATAACGTCGTAAATTTGAAATAAACGAGATTCTGGTATGGCCTTACCAAAGGGCAAAGCAGCAGAGTTGGCGCTGCATTTTGATAATGAAAAGCATGGTCGTGGAGAGGGTAAGCTTTATTATCGAGAGTTTAGCCACAGTAATCGGGTGAATAGGGCAATTTTGAGTCTGGTTTACTGCTGGATTGCGGCCGCCTTAACCTTGCCAATATTTCTTCTACATTGGATAACAGTACCAGGCTTTCTTATCGCTGGTGTCGTACTCTTTTTCCAACAATTGCGTTCTAAAACACATGTCCAGCGTGCGGTGGGCTGTTGCCCTGTTGATGAATGTCCATCTGATGGCAAAGAAGTGACGATTCGTCTCAATCATCATCACTGGCCGCCTGTCTGGGTGCACTGCCCAGAATGCCACCATTCTTTGCATTTGGTTGCAGATAAAAGTGTCGAAGATATCGAAGAGGCGATAGAGTAGAAACTTATGCGTTTGTTTATGGCTTTCTTAGTGCTTGGTATGCTTATCTGCTCAGGGGCAGCAATGATTTTTTTGCTGTTATATTTGCTGGGCGTGATTTGATTTGGTGGCTTGTTGTTTTTCTGAGTATTGTGAAACGAAATCGGCTAACTCAGCTGCGATTAAAGGTTTAGAGTAGAAATAGCCTTGCGCGATATCACAATCTCGTCGCGTTAAAAATTCGATATGTCCTTCCGATTCAACACCTTCTGCGACGACTTTTTTGTCTAGGGAATGCGCCATAGCAATGATGGCGCTGGCAAGAGATGATGCATTTTCGTCATCATTAACCCTTTCGAGAAATGACCGATCAATTTTTAACGTATCGAAAGGCAGTTGTGTTAGGTAACTTAACGATGAATAGCCCGTACCAAAATCATCAATCGCTATGCCTATACCAAGAGTATGAATGTCTTCTAACACAGCGACCGAGTTTTCCATGTCGTCGATAAACATGCTTTCTGTAATTTCGATTTGAATAGATGACGCAGAGATACCATTTTCTACCAAACATTGGTTAAGTCGTTTAGCAAAACCTTCTGCTTTAATTTGTCTTACCGAAGCATTGATTGCAATATGATCAACGTGCAGGCCTTGTTTTTGCCACGAACGAATTTGCTTAGAAGCTTCTTCGAGTATCCAGTTGCCTATAGGGATAATCTGACCAGTGTCTTCAGCGATAGAAATAAATAAGTCTGGTGGAATAGAGCCATGTATGGGATGTTGCCAACGTATCAGGGCTTCTACGCCACAAATTACTCCTGTTTTTAAACAAATTTTCGGCTGATAAGCTAAGAATAACTCTTGTTTTTCTATAGCATGATAGAGCGCACTTTCCAGCGCAACACGTTTCATGGCATGAGCATTCATTTGGCTATCAAATATTCGATAGTTTCCTCCGCCAGATTGTTTCGCGGTGTACATAGCGATATCAGTATGCTTGATGAGCATCTCAGCACTATTACCATGCTCTGGATACATGGCGATACCAATGCTGGAGTCAATAAAATGCTCGTGGAAGTCAATGACGATCGGCTTGCAAAGCTCAGTAATAATGGTGCGAGCAAGGACTTCGATGTATTTAGTAGATTTTGTTTCCGGTAACAGAACTAAAAACTCATCTCCACCAAAACGCGCGACGATGGCATCGTCTGGAACCGCCATTTTTAGCTGCTCCGCGACATGTTGTAGTAGTTTGTCACCAGCTTCGTGTCCCTGCACATCATTAACATGCTTAAACCTATCGAGGTCGATAAACATCAATACCAATGAAGTATTTTTGGGGTCGGTATTGGCAATATATTCGTTAAGCTTCTCAATAAAATGCGCACGATTAGTCAGATTTGTCAGCGGATCATAGTTGGCTCGTAGATGCAGTTTTTCAGCATTTTGAGCTGATCGAATGGCTACACCTAGGCGGCGGCCGAAACTTTCCAGCGCGGCCATTAGAGCTTCTGCATGATCGATGACTTCTTCGAAACCGGCGGCGATATAGGCAACCACAGTTTCACTCGACGTAACAGGATAAGTCAGCATCTGCTTAGCCCCTGCTTTCACCATCTTAGTGAATAATTCTGGATATTCTGCCGTTGAGAGATAGCTCGCTATGGCTATGTCAGGCAGTGCTGCACCTTCGTCAAGTAGGCTTAAGCGATGCAAGCTATGTTTGCTTAAATCAGGCTTGGCAGTCGTGAAGTGGAGACTGTGGATTTTGCCCAGCTTATCTTCAGGTAGTAGGCAAAGCATGCTTTGTTGGCAAGATAGAATTTCGCAAATTTTACGCAATGCGAGTTGACTGGTATCGCGAATCTTTTCGCCGGTAAGAATTGATTCATCAATAACGGTAAGACTTTGTAAAGTATCAAACTGCCGACCAAGCTTGTCTGACATATTGTTAAACGCATTAGCAAGCTGGCCAAACTCATCATTACGGCTGATCTCTATAGGTTCGTGAAAGTCTTGTCGTGCTAGACGCTGGGTCGCATCAGTGAGCTTAGTTAAGGGCGCAACGATTTGTCGAATTTGCCGGCTACTAATTAGCGCAACCAGTAGCAGTATTGAAAATGCGATAACGAATAAAGCTTGAGCGGAGCTGGCGGAAGCAAGACTATTATTCTCGCCATGTTGGGTTGCGCTAACTTGCCATGAGCCACTGGCAAATATTCCAGATAAGTTGACACCACGACTTTGAGTCAGCATTTCATCATCATGCATAGGCTCAATAATCAGCACGTCATCTTTGTTTAAGATCTTAAGTTCACCACTTTTGTTTTCTCTGTATAGGCGAGAGAGAATTTGATCTTTGTTCCTAATAGTGTAAATAACGCCACTATTGGCTATTTCGTTCATCCATAAATAAACAGGGTTAAGGATAGCTAGCACAATGGTATTGTTGTCTTCGAAGGCGCTATGTATTGCTACATCACTGGTATTGGTTCCATTGGTAATGATGCTTATTTGATTATTCTTAAACTGCTGGGGAATATTTGCTACGAGGTCTGTATCGCCAAAGATAACTTGCCAGGGTGTGTTAATGGTTTTAATGGCGACGGCAGTAAAGACATCATATTCAAAAATATGAGCATGCTCAGGGCCACGTTGAATGAGCTCGAAGCTCAGTCGATCCAGTGAGTTTTTTGCGGTAGTCAGTTTCGCTAATAAAGCATCAGAATAATTTTTTGCATCAGCGGCAAGTTGTTCTTTAGCTCGTTGCTGTGTCGTAGATTGTAATTGGTGGCCGAAATAAGCCACGGTTGCCACAACGGGCACCACTGCAGTAAAGAGAAAAAGAAAAAATAGGCGTAGCCCGATTTTTGATTTTTTTATCACTTTTTATTTTTTTATATTTATTCAGGCGGTTTCACTAACCTTAGCCATTGCCATTGCCATTGCCATTGCCAAAACCGCCGAAGTCCGCATTGTCGTAATCTGCGCCTAGCCCGATATACGCGCCATTCGCTGCGCGGACGATATCATCATGGCTAGCGACAGCAGTTAGTGGGCCCATGCTAGCGCCGTCACGACCCAAACTGTATAAGTCATAGTCTGAATTTAGGGGCACTTCCCCTTTGAATTTTCGAAAAGCCCCGTTGCCTGTTGCGCCGTCGTGATTGAGGTACTGATAAGGTTGTCCCCATGGATCCTCTAGGTTATTCATACCTAGTTCTGTCAAGTCATCAGGGAGACGGCCCTGAGCAACATCAAATCGACCTATCGCCTGTTCTATACTGTCAATATCAATGCGTGCCAAGGCGATGTCTTTACGGTTGATATAGTCTTGATAAGCGGGGATGGCGACACTGGCTAACAACGCGATAATAGCAATGACGATTATCAACTCGATTAATGTCATTCCACTTTGGCGGTATTGCTGATTCATCTTTGTCGCACTAGTTATACAGTTGATAAAGCTCATTTTTGAGACCAAGCGATCCATATACACTTAATAGATGTATGTCTTTTTATTGTCGGCTGATGCTGAGACGTTCTTGAGGGGTAAAATGCGGTATGTAGGCTTATTTTCTGGAGCGGGTGATGGGAATCGAACCCACGTTC
>CAYUVE010000109.1:0-7539 GCA_964447985.1 uncultured Thiotrichales bacterium | reverse complement strand
GAACGTGGGTTCGATTCCCATCACCCGCTCCAGAAAATAAGCCTACATACCGCATATTTACCCCTCAAGAACATCTCAGCATCAGCCGACAATAAGAGACATATATAAAGCGTGTGGATCGCTCGATCTCAAAAAATGTGTCTTATCAACAGCCTAACGACAGCGACAAAAAAGAATAAACAATACCGCCATGGTGGAATGACATTAATTGAGTTACTAATAGTCATTGCCATTATCGCGTTGTTAGCCAGTGTCGCTATCCCCGCTTTTCAGGACTATATCAACCGTAAAGACATCGCCTTGGCACGCATTGATATTGACAGCATAGAACAGGCAATAGGTCGATTTGATGTTGCCCAGGGCCGCCTCCCTGATGACCTGACAGAACTCGGCATGAATAACTTAGAAGATCCCTGGGGACAACCTTATCAATACCTCAATCACGACGGAGCAACGGGCAATGGAGCTTTTCGAAAATTTAAAGGCGAAGTACCTCTCAATTCCGATTATGACCTCTATAGCATTGGCAGAGACGGCGCCAGTGTCGGGCCATTAACAGCAACCGCCAGCCATGACGATATCGTCCGCGCTGCGAATGGTGCATATATCGGATTAGGCTCTGATTATGACAATGCTGACTTTGGCGGATTTGGCAATGGCAATGGCAATGGCAATGGCAATGGCAATGGCTAAGGTTAGTGAAACCGCCTAAATAAATATAAAAAATAAAAAGTGATAAAAAAATCTAAAATCGGGCTACGCCTATTTTTTCTTTTTCTCTTTACGGCAGTGGTGCCCGTTATGGCGACTGTGGCTTATTTCGGTCATCAGTTACAATCTACGACACAGCAACGAGCAGAAGAACAACTTGCAGCTGATGCTAAAAATTTTTCTGATGCTTTATTAGCAAAACTGACTACCGCAAAAAATTCACTGGATCGACTTAGCTTCGAGCTAATTCAACGTGGCCCCGAGCATGCTCATATTTTTGAATATGATGTCTTTACTGCCGTCGCCATTAAAACCATTAACACACCCTGGCAAGTTATCTTTGGCGATACAGACCTCGTAGCAAATATTCCCCAGCAGTTTAAGAATAATCAAATAAGCATCATTACCAATGGAACCAATACCAGTGATGTAGCAATACATAGCGCCTTCGAAGACAACAATACCATTGTGCTAGCTATCCTTAACCCTGTTTATTTATGGATGAACGAAATAGCCAATAGTGGCGTTATTTATACTATTAGGAACAAAGATCAGATTCTCTCTCGCCTATACAGAGAAAGCGAAAGTGGTGAACTTAAGATTCTAAACAAAGATGACGTGCTTATTGTTGAGCCTATGTATGATGATGAAGTACTGACTCAAAGTCGTGGCGTCAACTTATCTGGAATATTTGCGAGTGGCTCATGGCAAGTTAGCGCAACTCAACATGGCAAGAATAATAGCCTTGCTTCTGCCGGCTCCGCTCAAGCCTTATTCGTTATCGCATTTTCAATACTACTACTGGTTGCGCTAATCAGTAGCCGGCAAATTCGTCAAATCGTCGCGCCTTTAAGCAAACTCACTGATGCGACCCAACGTCTAGCACGACAAGACTTTCACGAACCTATACAAATCAGCCGTAATGATGAGTTTGGCCAGCTTGCTGATGCGTTTAACAATATGTCAGACAAGCTTGGGCGACAGTTTGATACTTTACAAAGTCTTACCGTTATTGATGAATCAATTCTTACCGGCGAAAAGATTCGCGATACCAGTCAACTCGCATTGCGTAAAATTTGCGAAATTCTATCTTGCCAACAAAGCATGCTTTGCCTACTACCTGAAGATAAGCTGGGCAAAATCCACAGTCTCCACTTCACGACTGCCAAGCCTGATTTAAGCAAACATAGCTTGCATCGCTTAAGCCTACTTGACGAAGGTGCAGCACTGCCTGACATAGCCATAGCGAGCTATCTCTCAACGGCAGAATATCCAGAATTATTCACTAAGATGGTGAAAGCAGGGGCTAAGCAGATGCTGACTTATCCTGTTACGTCGAGTGAAACTGTGGTTGCCTATATCGCCGCCGGTTTCGAAGAAGTCATCGATCATGCAGAAGCTCTAATGGCCGCGCTGGAAAGTTTCGGCCGCCGCCTAGGTGTAGCCATTCGATCAGCTCAAAATGCTGAAAAACTGCATCTACGAGCCAACTATGATCCGCTGACAAATCTGACTAATCGTGCGCATTTTATTGAGAAGCTTAACGAATATATTGCCAATACCGACCCCAAAAATACTTCATTGGTATTGATGTTTATCGACCTCGATAGGTTTAAGCATGTTAATGATGTGCAGGGACACGAAGCTGGTGACAAACTACTACAACATGTCGCGGAGCAGCTAAAAATGGCGGTTCCAGACGATGCCATCGTCGCGCGTTTTGGTGGAGATGAGTTTTTAGTTCTGTTACCGGAAACAAAATCTACTAAATACATCGAAGTCCTTGCTCGCACCATTATTACTGAGCTTTGCAAGCCGATCGTCATTGACTTCCACGAGCATTTTATTGACTCCAGCATTGGTATCGCCATGTATCCAGAGCATGGTAATAGTGCTGAGATGCTCATCAAGCATACTGATATCGCTATGTACACCGCGAAACAATCTGGCGGAGGAAACTATCGAATATTTGATAGCCAAATGAATGCTCATGCCATGAAACGTGTTGCGCTGGAAAGTGCGCTCTATCATGCTATAGAAAAACAAGAGTTATTCTTAGCTTATCAGCCGAAAATTTGTTTAAAAACAGGAGTAATTTGTGGCGTAGAAGCCCTGATACGTTGGCAACATCCCATACATGGCTCTATTCCACCAGACTTATTTATTTCTATCGCTGAAGACACTGGTCAGATTATCCCTATAGGCAACTGGATACTCGAAGAAGCTTCTAAGCAAATTCGTTCGTGGCAAAAACAAGGCCTGCACGTTGATCATATTGCAATCAATGCTTCGGTAAGACAAATTAAAGCAGAAGGTTTTGCTAAACGACTTAACCAATGTTTGGTAGAAAATGGTATCTCTGCGTCATCTATTCAAATCGAAATTACAGAAAGCATGTTTATCGATGACATGGAAAACTCTGTCGCTGTATT
The DNA here is from genome assembly GCA_964447985.1 of uncultured Thiotrichales bacterium. Classification (GTDB taxonomy): domain Bacteria; phylum Pseudomonadota; class Gammaproteobacteria. The sequence goes on along the minus strand of CAYUVE010000109.1, from coordinate 4,396 downwards.
GGAAGAAATTCACGATCTGGGCATTGGTATCGCCATTGATGATTTTGGCACCGGCTATTCATCCCTAAGTTATCTAACACAACTGCCTTTCGACACGTTAAAAATTGATCGGTCATTTCTCGAAAAAGTTAATGATGATGAAAATGCGTCCTCTCTTGCTAGCGCCATCATTGCACTGGCACATTCCCTAGACAAAAAAGTCGTCGCAGAAGGTGTTGAATCTGTGGGGCATATCGAATTTTTAACGCAGCGAGACTGCGATATCGCACAAGGCTATTTCTACTCTAAACCATTAATCGCAGCTGAGTTAGCCGATTTCGTTTCACAATACTCAGAAAAACAACAAGCCACCAAATCAAATCACGCCCAGCAAATATAACAGCAAAAAAATCATTGCTGCCCCTGAGCAGATAAGCATACCAAGCACTAAGAAAGCCATAAACAAACGCATAAGTTTCTACTCTATCGCCTCTTCGATATCTTCGACACTTTTATCTGCAACCAAATGCAAAGAATGGTGGCATTCTGGGCAGTGCACCCAGACAGGCGGCCAGTGATGATGATTGAGACGAATCGTCACTTCTTTGCCATCAGATGGACATTCATCAACAGGGCAACAGCCCACCGCACGCTGGACATGTGTTTTAGAACGCAATTGTTGGAAAAAGAGTACGACACCAGCGATAAGAAAGCCTGGTACTGTTATCCAATGTAGAAGAAATATTGGCAAGGTTAAGGCGGCCGCAATCCAGCAGTAAACCAGACTCAAAATTGCCCTATTCACCCGATTACTGTGGCTAAACTCTCGATAATAAAGCTTACCCTCTCCACGACCATGCTTTTCATTATCAAAATGCAGCGCCAACTCTGCTGCTTTGCCCTTTGGTAAGGCCATACCAGAATCTCGTTTATTTCAAATTTACGACGTTATATCGCGGAACATACTCGGCTGAGCTACAGTCAGTATGTTTTACGGTAAACTTCAAATGATATACTCGGTGTCACACCTTATCATAATCACGCGGTCAAAAAACTAAAACGGAGTCCTTCAATGAGCAAACTGGTCAAGCGCATCGTCATCGCTATTGTGGTCCTAATTGGCCTGTTAATTATTGCTCTCGCTCTGGCTTATTTTTTAATTGATGCCAACGCATTTAAACAAAGAATAATCAGTGAAGTGAATGAGGCCACCGGACGCGAACTGACTATCGAAGGTGATTTAGATATTTCTGTATTCCCCTGGCTTGGCCTCAGCGCCAACAAGGTGAGCTTAAGCAACGCACCCGGATTCTCAGATAAGCCTTTTGCAAGCTTGGAGCGAGCTGAGTTCGGCATCAAACTAGCGCCGATCTTCCGTAAGGAAATCGAGGCTGACGCTATCACCCTACACGGCCTGAAACTTTATCTCGGCGTAGATAAAAATGGTAAAAACAACTGGTCAGATCTGGCCGGCGAGAGTGATGATGACTCTGACGACTCAGACTCCAGTGATAATGACGCCTTAGAAGGCTTAGCCGCATTTAGCCTGGGTGGTATTGACGTTCGTGATGCTGAGATTATCTGGGACGACCAACAAACCCCTCAAAAATTTAGTATTCGTGACTTTGATTTAAACAGCGGCGCCATCCTGCCTGGTAAACCTGTTTCGCTGGATATTGATTTTGACGTAGAAAGCGAACCGAAGTTAATCGACGGTAGCATCGAGGTCAGCGGTATCACCAATATAGACTTGGCCAATGAGCTTATCGCAATTGGCGATCTGAAATTTGATAGCATGCTGAGCGGCCCCTCACTTCCTGTTGAGAAAATGCAGGTCAAACTCAGCAGCGATTTAAGCATGGATCTTGAGAAAGATGCTTTGTCATTGCAGAAGTTAAAATTCAGTACGCTTGATATCGATGCAGAAGGACAGCTTACTGCCAATCAACTCAGTAAAAATCCAAGTTTTAAAGGACAACTTAATATCAATGAGTTCTCTTTACGCGACCTTTTAGCCAAACTCGATATTATTATCGACACAGCTGATCCTAGCGTGCTTGCAAAAACCAGCCTCAATATCGATTTTACAGGCAATACTTCAGAGCTTGCGTTAACCAGTTTTGGCGCCACGCTTGACGATACGCAGCTAAGCGGAAATTTTAGTGTCGCTGAATTTAGCAAGCCTTCAATAAAAGCAAATCTTAAACTTGATGCAATTGACCTCGATCGTTATCTGCCACCTAGCGAGGCAGAAGACGACACCCCAGCCACTCCTAGCAGTAGCCAAGCTAGCGGTAGCAGTGGCGCTACCGCGGGCACCAGCAGCGGCGAAGCGACAAACAACACTGAACCACAAGATAATAGTTGGATGCATCCGCTGCGCACTCTTGCCGCCAACGCACAATTTGATGTTGGGTCACTTAAGATTAGCAATCTCACCCTGACACAACTCGCCACAACGTTGACGGCAAAAGGTGGTTTGATTACTTTGCATCCGCTAACCGCTTCTCTCTACAACGGTAGCTACCAAGGCAATATTCAGTTTAATAGCAATCTTGATACACCTATCATCACCGTTAATGAAACATTAAAAGATGTTGCCGCAGGCCCATTATTAAAAGATCTTAATGGCGATGACAAAGTTCTCGGTACCGCAAGCGCTAAAGCCAAGTTAACGATGCGCGGCTTAACACCAGAACAAATCAAGAAAACAGCCAATGGTGATGTTCAATTCTCATTTATCAATGGTGCAGTAAAAGGTATCAATATTGCGCAAATTATTCGCGACGCCAAAGCCAAGTTAACCGGCAAGAAGGCCACTGCTAGCGACGAGCCTGTGCAGACCGATTTTGCTGAACTTAGCGGCTCCGCCAACATAAAGAGTGGGCTGGTACAAAACCAAGACCTATTAATGAAATCTCCTTTCTTCCGCATTAATGGTCGCGGTAAAGCTAACCTGATTAAGGAATCCATCGACTACCTCACTGAAGTCAGCATTGTCGAAACGTCTAAAGGCCAAGGCGGAAAAGAACTCAGTGACCTTAAAGGCCTGACTATTCCTGTCAAAATTGGCGGCACCTTTACCGAACCGAAATTTAAACCTGATCTTAAAAATCTAATTAGCGATGGCGCCAAGCAAAAAGCCAAAGAAAAAATCGAAGAGAAAAAGGAACAACTCAAAGGTAAACTTTTAGACAAACTAGGCGTTAGCGGTGGCGATACCAGCGAAGAAGCTGCAGCAGACGGTGAAGCACCTGCGGAAGAAAAACCTGAAGATAAACTTAAGAATAAGCTAAGAAGTCTATTTTAGGTTACTACATGGCTGAGCCTGTATTCAGCACCCGCTTACTGAAATGGTTTGATCAACACGGGCGCAAAAACCTCCCTTGGCAACAACAATCTCCCTACCATGTGTGGGTATCGGAGATTATGTTGCAGCAAACCCAAGTGGTTACAGTCATTCCGTATTATGAAAGATTTATCGATCGATTTTCTAATATTGACGCTCTGGCACAAGCCTCATTAGATGATGTGCTCCATCATTGGAGCGGCCTTGGTTATTACGCACGTGGACGTAATCTGCATAAAGCGGCACGCATTATTAGCACAGACTATGGCGGGATATTTCCAGCCACCTTTGAAATATTAATCTCATTACCTGGCATCGGCCGTTCAACAGCCGGCGCTATTCTAGCTCTAGCTTGCAAACAACGTCATGCCATACTTGATGGGAATGTTAAACGTGTTCTAGCACGCTGCTTTGCTGTTGAGGGATGGCCAGGTCAACGCTCAGTTGAACAAGAACTTTGGCAACTCTCAGAAACACTAACACCAGAGCAACGAGTTGCTGACTATACGCAAGCGATCATGGATCTTGGCGCAACAGTCTGCACAAGAAGTAAACCCGCTTGTACGCAATGTCCGATGCAAGATTCTTGTAAAGCCTATCAAACTGACACTATCTCACTTTGCCCGGGTAAAAAACCGAAAAAAATCTTGCCCGAAAAACATACCCAAATGCTGCTGCTGACAAATAGTTCAAAAGAGCTATTGTTACAGCAAAGACCGCCTAGCGGGATTTGGGGAGGCCTATGGTGTTTTCCGCAATGCGATATAGATACCAACCCTAAGCATTGGTGCCAAGATGAGCTTGGAATAAATATTAGCCAACCTATAGTAGGTGAAAATATTTCTCACACCTTCTCACATTATCGGCTACATATTACGCCTATTTACGCAAAAGTCAGATCGGCCAAAAATGTCATCATGGAGGGCGCTCCGCAGCTTTGGTACAATTGTGATAAGCCAAGTTCTGTCGGGCTCGCTGCCCCGGTCAGTCGCTTGCTTGATCAATATCAAAATACTCAAATAGAGCAATCACGATGAGCCGCACCGTCCAATGTATTTTTCTGAAGCA
>CAYUVE010000108.1:0-7568 GCA_964447985.1 uncultured Thiotrichales bacterium | reverse complement strand
ATTCGCAAGGCCGCGGCGGATGCGGGTCTCTTCGCCGGACAGGGTAACTCCTAAAGGTCACGCGTAACACGCTGGCATGCCGATAATGGCGTCGGCGTAAACCGGATTGATTGAGCATCCCGTTCGCGCGCGATGAGGCAGAACGCGAACGTACAGGCGATTCGCGTCCATCTATTGCTGCCCGGTATGCAACTCGGGACGATTACATCGAGCGCATCGAAGCGGCCGCACGTGAATTGGCAGCACGAGGCTATCTGCTCGAAGAAGATGTGCGCGCGGGTAGCATCACTACTCATAATAAGTTTATGGGTGCTAGCGCGCAGCAGTCTAAAAACACTCATTTTTCCGACGATGATGTCGGCATTAATCTAAGCGGCAATAGCCATTTTCCCAAGCGCACTTTTCTTCAACCTATCCTGCTCGACCCCAACCGTGGTCTTGAAGCGGAAGACACCTCTTTATTATTTCAATCTGATCCCATACTCGAAACCAATAACATTGGAAATGTCGAACTGCATATCAGCACTAAGGCCATTGAATTAGCAAAACGCGAAGCCTTATTTACCACTATTTTAGCCACCCTACTGGCCGTGATGTTGACTATTGCCATTGGCTTACTCATTGGTCGCGCGATTACTCGGCCAATAGTAGAACTTAGTGATGCGGTAAAACGTATTGAAGAAGGTGACCACAACATCGCGCTAAGAAGCGAATCCAGTGGCGAAATAAAAACCTTGCAATCCGGCTTTATGTCGATGGCTAACACTATACGCTCGTCACAACAATCACTAATAAATGAAGTCGAGCATGCCACCTCTGAGTTACGTAACACGTTAAAAACGGTTGAGAAACAAAATACGGCGCTGGAAAGCGCCCGCCAAAAAGAACACGAAGCCAACCAAGCCAAATCCGAATTTCTTGCCAATATCAGTCATGAGATTCGGACACCAATGAATGCTGTGATTGGCTTCGCAGACATTTTGAAAGAAACCAATCTAGACGAGCAGCAAGCCGAATACATATCAACGATTAAAAAATCCGGGGAACACCTAGTTAGCATTATTAACGATATCCTTGATCTATCACGCATCGAAGCTGGCAAGCTCAACATCAACCCGGTCGATTTCAATCTTCGAGAATGCCTGGAAGACGTCATTCAACTGCTTGCACCGCAAGCACATGACAATAGTAATGAACTCGTCATGCTGGTCTACAACGATGTTCCCGATATGATTCATGCTGACCCCTTACGTATCAAGCAGATTGTTCTTAATTTGATTCATAACGCTCTCAAATTCACCCAATCGGGCTCAGTAATATTAAGGGTTATGGACGAAGGTCACGATGGAGAGAATATCTCCCTTGGTATTAATGTCGAAGATACGGGTATAGGTATTGATAAAGAAGACATAGAAAATCTATTTACAGCCTACAATGTCTCACAGCACAATCCGCAACGACGCTCAGGTGGCACGGGACTTGGGCTAAGTATTACACATAAACTGGTTGAGTCCATGGATGGCCATATCGGTGTAGAAAGTACGGTGAATGAGGGAACAACCTTTCACTGCCATGTAAAAGTCAAAGTCACTAAACGGAAAATCAGCGAAGCCAATTTTCATAAGCCTTTGCTAGAAAAATCGGTCGTATTATTCGACAATCACCATGTTACACGTCTTGCTATAACGCACATGTTAAATAGAGCAGGAGCAAAAAGTGTAACTGCCTTAGAGTTCTCTGAGCTTTCTCAAGAAAAATTTGATAAGAATAATGTTAAACACGATATCGCCATTATTTCACTGCCTCGACATGAAGATTACGAGGTTGATAAACTTTTACGAATACTCTCGCAAGCCAAAATTGCTACGCTTTGCATACTAGCACCAGGCATCGAAAAACCCGCACTAGAAAATTTTAAAAATCATGGCATAGATATCGTTATCAATCGACCAGTGAGAGAAGACAATCTTATCAGCTCACTTGCTAGCAGCCTTGATACGACACTAAAGGTGGCTTATACAAGCCCAAAAATATCTACAGCAAACAAATACCATGCCTTGGTCGCTGATGACCATGACGTCAATTTACGCGTTGTCTCCAACTTATTATCGCGCAAAGGCTATGAATTTACTTTAGCGAAAAATGGTGCAGAAGCGATTGAGCTCGCCACACAAAAACGTTTTGACCTTATTTTTATGGACATACATATGCCAGAGATTAATGGCATCGAAGCAACGCAAGTAATACGCCAAAATAAATGTAATAAAGAAACACCCATCATCGCATTAACCGCCGACGCGATCAGCCTGAGTCTACGCGAATTACTCGATACAGGATTTAATGATCGCCTGGTAAAACCCATAGTCATGCAGGATTTAGTTTACCAGCTGGATCGTTGGTGCAATCAAGATAACGAGATATTTAATGATATCTCAGAAGACAAGAAAGAAGACCACTCATCCTTAAGAACAGAGCTACGAGCAATGCTCTTAAAAGAGCTTCCAGGCAACTTACAGCAACTATCGAGCTATAGAAAGGATAATAATGCTGACGGAATATACGAACTTGCCCATCGCTTACATAGTGCTAGCTGCTACTGCGATTGGCCATTATTAAAACAAGCTTCAAGCGAACTTGAAGCATCGATTTTAAATAATGCAGAATTAGAAAAAATCGAAAGCGACACTGAACGTCTAAGTAAAACCATTAACGATCTGGTTACAGCAAACGCATAAATATCGCTACGCTCTCGATAAATTAAACACCTCGTTCGTACTGAGCTATCACTGCCTTGTACGAGAAAACTCTCTCACTTCTTAAATGAAAACTATATATAAGACCTAAATTGGCTTTTTAGCTTACTAACACCTTATTTTCTCTTCAGCACTTGACTTTTTATATCTAAATAGTAATCATTATCATTCATTGGTCGGAAGGAAATTCCCCAGGAATTCACTTTTACAACTATATAATTAGGTAAGTAGCCCTCTCCTAAGCCCCCAATTCGGCAGCCAGGCAAAGCAAACACCCTTGTATCTCCCACTAGAAAGGAGTTTGTATGCGACGTGCTGTCAGCCTGGCGTCTATTGCCAGTTTATCAACCTTTATTTCGCCTACTGCAGTAGCTGAAGAAGATGTCCCGATATCGTCTGTAGACCAGGTTACGGTTTACGCAACGCGTAGTCCAAGATCAACTTTCGACGTTCCGGCAATGGTCACCATTGTCGATGCAGATGCTGAAGGTAATGCTCTTTCCGGAGACATTGGAGATTTACTTGAGTTTACTCCTGGCGTAGAAGTCGACAATGGCGCACGACGAAATGGCCAGACTGTTTCCATCCGTGGTTTTGATGATGAATCCATCATTACCCTCATTGATGGACGCAGACAAAATTTCGAGTCCGCGCATGATGGCCGTGCCTTTATTGATCCATCCTTATTAAAAAGTGTTGAGATAGTGAGGGGAGCTTCGTCCGCCATTTATGGCGGCGGCGCTATTGGTGGTGTTGTCGCTTTTGAAACAAAAGATGCTGCAGACCTGCTTGCACCCGGAGAAACCTCAGGTGTGCTAGCCGCCGTCGGTAGCCGCACGGCTAATAGCGAGATTTCTTCAACACTATCCGGCTTTACCATTCGTGGTGGTTGGGATCTACTAGGTAACCTAACTTATCGTGATTCAGGCGATATCGAAATCGGTGATGATGGTGGTGATTTCGGAACGGATGAACTTGATACCGATGACCAGGTATTTTCTGCATTATTAAAAGCCAGCAATACTTTTAATGATTCTCATACCATAAAGTTGCAAGCACAAATTCTGAATAATGATGGTCAAGAGCCTAATAACGGTGCAGGAGCAATTACTGCTTCTAATCCCATTGTTAACAAAGAAGTACAAGATAACCAATTCAGCTTTAAATACGAATATGAGAATCCTGATAATGCATTGTTCCGCCCCAAGGTTCACCTTTATTACAACGATACTGAGGTAGAAGAAGAAGATATCGTAGGGTCAAATAACGCTGGCCGTGTCCAAACGCGCGAGATTGAAACCTTAGGCTTTACCTTTGATAACCAGTCCATCCTTAACGACGGTACTCATACCCTATCCTATGGGTTCGAAATCTACGAAGACGAACAAGTCGGCACCAATACGTTTACCGCCGATGGTATCCGCGGTGGCGTGCCCAATGCTGAGGCCACCAACTGGGGTGTCTATATCCAAGATGAAATTGCGCTTGATACTGAGTCAGGCGAGTTTCTTATTATTCCCGCAGTACGCTTTGATAACTATGACAGCGAAGATGAAATAGGTAACTCACAAGATGAAAGCGAAGTCTCGCCTAAATTTTCTGCCAGCTATAAGCCCAATGATCAGCTGTTATTTTTTGGTAGCTGGGCACGCGCTTTCCGCGCTCCCAACTTAACTGAGCTCTTTCCTATTGGGCAGCACTTTCCTGGGGTGTCATTCTGTCCCGCACTACCAGCACCAGGCTGTCCACCCGTACCTATCGTCGTTGTTTTTCCTGATAACTTTTTTGTTCCCAATCCTGATCTAAGACCAGAAACCGTCACCACCTTCGAAATCGGTTTTGGCTTCGATCTACAAAATATATTTACCACTGGTGATCAACTCAATTTCAAGGCCGCGTACTACGATAGCGATGGCGATGATTTTATTGCACAGGTTGTTGATACTGCTGGCGGCACGACAACAAGCTTTAATATTCCTAATGCCTCTATAACAGGCTTCGAGATCGAAGGTCAGTATCAAAGTAGTGCCTTTGGGGCCAAGCTAGGTTTATCAATGACTGATGCCGAAGACGATGACACTGGAGAAAAGCTTACTGTCAATAATGTTCCCCTTACGCTGATTACCGATTTCAATTATCGCTTTAACGCAAATCAACACCTCATCGGTTGGCGCAGCCGCTATGCAAGAGCTAATGATGACGTTGCTGATGGAGACTTAGAAACAGCTGGTTATGGTATTCACGACCTCTACTATCGCTGGTCACCGAAGCAGTTCGAATCACTGACGGTCGATCTCGGCGTAGAAAATATCACCGATAAGTTTTACCAACGACGCACCCTTCCCATTCCAGAGGAAGGCCGTAGCTTTGTCGCCAGACTACAGTATCAATGGTAATAGATGATTCAAATATTGAAACACGAACCTTGCATAAAGCAGGGTTCTTCATCTTATCCTGCATAGTTGTCATCATGGGTACACAATACATACAACTACAAGGAAATGATCATTTCGTTAATGATCAATCGACAATCAAACTCAGCATTATGTCTATTGCAGCACCAAGGACTTTACCTACCCCTCAATATGTGCCGCAACCAGAACAGAACTTAGCGCCAGTTCAAAATCGTGGTATCGAGCCTAACACCACCGTCGCTGAACCAACTGAAAGTAGCGGACTTCAAATCAAGCCTGCCGTAAGTCAACAAGCTAGTGAAAAGATCGTAACCAAACCTGATGCTGAAAAACCTAAAAAAGAAACGATAGTAATAAATAAAACGAACAATTCAACTCTTAAGCCAAGACAAGCCCCGGCCAAAATAAAAGAAACAGAAGTAATTAAACTTATTCAACAACTACAACAAGCCGTCGTACCCGAGCAAAAAAAAGATATAGACGCGAAAGAAGTTAAACTCGCTACAGCAAAACCAGTATCAACAATAGATCACAATAAAGGTAAACAAGACAGTAATAGTATTATTCACGAGGCGCGTTTTAGAAAACAAACCCCACCGCGCTATCCTCGACGAGCAATCGAACTGGGTCAACAAGGCATCGTGACCTTACACGCTAAAATTATGCCTAACGGAGAACCGGATAAATTAAAAATTGCCGAATCTTCCGGTCATCGCTTGCTCGATAAAGCCGCCCTATCTGCAGTCAAAAAATGGGAATTTGAACCTACTCTCAGAAATGGCAACGCCATTACCAGCTGGGTCAGCGTGCCCGTACGTTTTGTTATTCAGTAAAAAGAGGCTAATACCATGAACCAATCATCTCTTATCAATTTTTCAGACGCTATAGACATCAAATATCGCTACGATGAACTCAAGAAAAAAGACCCCGATATACGAGCACGTAATGCTGCTACCGCCTTAGGTATTAGCGAGGGTGAATTACTTGCCGCACGAGTGGGTGATGATGCCATTCGACTAACGGATAATGCCGAGGAAATATTAAAAAGTATTTTCCCATTAGGTGAAGTCATGGCCTTAACGCGTAATGAACTCTGCGTTCATGAGCGTAAAGGCATATACGACAACCATGAGTTCTTTGGTGAAGAAAAAATACGACATGGATTATTTGCTAATCCAGATATTGACCTGCGCTTATTTATGGGTCATTGGCGCTATAACTTTGCAGCGATAGAACAAACACGCGGTGGACCGAGAAAAAGCCTTCAGTTTTTCGACAAATCAGGGCAAGCGATTCATAAAATCTATCTTACTCAAAAATCTAACGAAGACGCTTATGATGCACTCGTTGATCGGTTTTCTGACCCAAAGCAAGCGAATACCATACAGGTAGAAGCGTATAAGCCGAAAAAACCGGATCGACATGATGATGAAATCGACTGGTCTGGATTACGCCAAGCTTGGGAAAACTTAAAAGACACGCATGATTTTTTCCCTATGCTGAAAAAATTCAAAGTCGGTCGCCAACAAGCACTACGGCATATTGGTGATGATTTTGCCTACCAAGTGAATGTTGACGCCGCACGCCAGGTACTCGATCTTGCCAGAGATCGCCAATGCGAAATCATGGTCTTTGTCGGTAATCGAGGGTGTATTCAAATTCATACTGGACGGGTAAATAAACTGCTTACCTATGGTGAGTGGTACAACGTACTCGACCCCATGTTCAACCTACATTTAAATGAAACCGGCATCGATACTATCTGGGTAACCAAGAAACCCACCGAAGACGGCATTGTTACCGCTATAGAGATATTTGATGAAAGTAGTGAACTAATCGCCACCTTCTTTGGTAAACGCAAACCAGGCTTAGAAGAATTACCTAGTTGGCGATCCATCATTACTGAACTACGCGAAAAGGATGTCGCTCATGTTGCCTGAATGGTTTGACCTTATGGGGGTAATGGCATGGCCTTTGGTGATCTGCGCTGTCCTTGCACTTGCCGTTATATTCGAACGACTTACTTTTATTATCAGAATGTCATTCGGTGAAACACAAAGATTTCAGTATTTACTAGAAAAACTGGAAGAACACCAATCGCACCCCAAGCCTATAAGAGACGAATATATTAGCTTGTTAATTAATGATATTAAGCGGCCCTACTTCAGCGGGATAGCCACATTACGTATCGTCGGCACAATTAGTCCAATGTTAGGCTTGTTAGGCACCATATTCGGTATTATCACCGCATTCAAAGTCATCGCTGCACAATCTACACCCGTATCACCCAATATGATTGCAGACGGTCTTTGGGAAGCCATGCTCACAACTGCAGCAGGCCTAGTGCTTGCTATTCCTGCACTACTAATTGCACATGTCTTCCAACAACTTGCGAAAAATC
>CAYUVE010000107.1:0-7790 GCA_964447985.1 uncultured Thiotrichales bacterium | reverse complement strand
CTTCTTCTAGCCGGCGTAGCGAGTCTTCTATCAGCACATTGCCATCACGATGGCACACGGTAATGTATTTCTGATCAGCCTGAAAATACAAAACGTCACTGACTGCGATTAAATCGATATGCCCAGCATTGGTGGCGCTAATATGAGTGCGACGGCGTGGTGTATCGGTGCCAGCGCCTAATTTTTGTAGCTGAGCCTTATTTAAAGATTGGGCGCGTTGCAAAGCTTGCTGTAATTGCTCTTGCTTGATAGGTTTTAATAAGTATGCCGTCGCTTGGGCATCGAATGCGGCTAAGGCATGTTCGTCATAAGCGGTTGTGAAAATAATTGCGGGCGGCTTGTCTAGACGGCTGAGATGCTCGGCGACTTCCAAGCCATCCATGCCAGGCATGCGAATATCGAGTAGTAAAATATCTGGCTCGAATTGCTCGACTTTGCCAATCGCTGCTTCACCGTGATGCGCGATATCGACGACTTCATAGTCGGCAATATCTTCGACCATACGTTGCAGACGTTCGCAGGCTAAGGGTTCATCGTCAACAATAATAATTTTCATGTTTGATTGATGTTTTGGTAGGGAAATACCAATGTAACGCTAAACTGATCTGCCTCATTTTCTATATGAAGCTTTGCTTCACCTTCGTACCACCCGGCTAGGCGTTGTTTGGTGTTTTCTAGTGCAATGCCTGAGCCTTTGTTTTTTTCATTCTTTATATCGGGTAGCGGGTTGCGAATAATGAGTCGAATTTGATTGTTTTCAAATGTTCCGCTGATGCTGATACAGCCACCCTGAGTACGGGGCTCGATGCCATGGTAGACCGCGTTTTCAACCAAGGGTTGTAGCAGTAGAGCGGGTACAGCCGCATCGCCAGGTAGCTCATCGATCTGCCAGCTTGTTTCTAAGCGTGAACCTAGGCGCAGTTGTTCGATATTAAGATAGCGTTTGGCTAAATCTATTTCCGCATCAAGGCGTCTGGCATTATCACCACTATTAAGGTTGTTACGAAACAGATCGGCAAGGTCTTCGACAACGGTTTCGGCGAGCTCGGGTTTGCTTCGTGTCAGGCTGGCAATGGTGTTCATACTATTAAATAAAAAATGCGGGCGTATCCGTGCCTGCAAGGCATTGAGTCTGGAACGTGCCTCAGCTTGAATCGATAAACGTGATTGGTGTTGTACGTAAAAATAGCGCAGCGCGATGATGCTAATAATTAGCGCGATAGCCGTATTGCGTAAGACAAAGCCCAGCCCACTTGTGTGTGAGCTGATACCGCCCAGCCCGCTACTGAGTATCCAGTGATAGGTAGCTAACGATACGACAGCGGTAATACCGACAATAACAAATAGGCTGACAAGTGTTATCGCCGTGACATTGTGATTCGCGAACCAGGGTCTAGATAAACAGAGTATGGCCGTGCTGCTCAAGGCAATCCATTGTACAAATAGCGAAATCAGACCTAAATCACTCCAGCGCTGATGGTCGCTACCCATCGGGGCGAGTGCCAGGACAAATGCCAGTAGTTCAGCAATAATGACGATAATGAGTAGTGCTCTTATCTGGCAAAAATCAGGTAAAAAATTGGCCTGAAGTTTTTGAGCAGAGTCTTTTTCCGCTATAGATTCGTTATCGGCGGGCATATGCGTATCATTGTCCTCGTTACGTCATTGTATAGCGGCCACTGAGGCAAGGTCTTTTAAAGCACCATTATAGGGCGCTAAGCAGCTGTTTTGTCCGTCATGCATGTATACTTTAACTAAGACTAATTTAACTAGGTTGAGCAGGGCTTTGAGGAATCACTGTGAGTACGAATAACAAACTATGGGGTGGGCGTTTTAGCGAGTCGACCGATGCCTTTGTTGAGGAATTTACCGCGTCAGTATCGTTTGATCAGCGCCTTTATCGTCACGATATTGCCGGTTCACGCGCGCACGCTTTAATGTTGGCAAAGTCTGGAATTATCAGTGATGCAGAATGCCAACAGATCCTCGAAGGTTTGGAAAAGGTTTTAGCTGAAATCGACAATGGTGATTTTAATTGGAGTATTTCACTAGAAGACGTTCATATGAATGTCGAGTCTCGGCTCACTGCATTAATTGGTGATGTGGGTAAGAAGCTGCACACCGGTCGTTCGCGGAATGATCAGGTTGCTACAGATATTCGTCTTTATCTACGTGATGAGATCGATGCCATTATTGCTCAGCTTAAGCAATTACAAATCGCCTTATTAGATCAGGCTGAAGCACAAGCTGCGACGATTATGCCTGGCTTTACTCACTTGCAAACTGCACAGCCAGTAACCTTTGGGCACCATATGCTAGCTTGGCAACAAATGTTAGGGCGCGATAGTGAGCGGATGCAGGATGTACGTAAACGTCTTAACCAGTTGCCTTTAGGTGCCGCGGCGCTAGCGGGTACCAGTTATCCGATTGATCGAGAATTTGTTGCGCAGCAGCTAGGCTTTGACGGTGTGTGTGAAAATTCCTTAGACGCCGTATCAGATCGAGACTTTGCCATTGAGTTTGTTGCGGCATCATCTTTGTTACTCATGCATCTCTCACGTTTTTCTGAAGAGTTGATTTTATGGGCATCAGCACAATTCGACTTTATCGATTTACCCGATCGTTTTTGTACGGGCTCGTCTATCATGCCGCAAAAGAAAAACCCTGACGTGCCGGAGCTGGTGCGTGGTAAAACCGGGCGAGTCACTGGTCATTTAATGAGTTTATTGATGCTCATGAAATCGCAGCCCCTAGCCTACAATAAAGACAACCAAGAAGATAAAGAGCCTTTGTTTGATACCGTCGATACGGTTAAAGCGTGCTTGCGTGTCTATACCGATATGATGCCAGCACTAGAGGTTAAGCCTAATCGCATGCGCGATGCGGCTTTAAAAGGTTACGCCACAGCAACAGACCTCGCTGATTACTTGGTATGTAAGGGTTTACCATTTCGTGATGCGCATGAAGTAGTAGGTCGCAGTGTTGCGTACGCGGTAGAACAAGGCAAAGACTTAGCCGAGTTGGAACTTAGCGAATTACAAGAGTTTCATCAAGACATCGAAGATGATGTTTTTGATGTGTTGACTTTAGAAGGCTCGGTGAACGCTAGAAACCATATTGGTGGCACGGCACCAGAGGTTGTTCGTCAGACAGTTGCGCGGCAGCGCGCGAGTTTAAGTGCTTAACTAAGCGCTGCCTGTTTTACTTAAATTGTCGACCGTGTGAGCAAGCAGTTCGTGCTCAGCTTTACGGATTAAACGTTTGGCATCGTCACCGTTAGCCCAAGTTGCCGTGCCGACATGTAGTTCAACTTTGTCACGGCATTGTTCTTTCGAAGCAGTGTTCTCTAGCTCATCAATATGCTGAACTAATTTTCCAGCTAAGCTGTCTGCCGCGTTGTGATCCGTTTCTGGTAGAACCATCAGCAGTTCGCCATAGCCAATGCGACCAATATGGTCAGCCCAGCGCGTTTGGTCGCGTAGACTTTGCGCCACACTAGTGATGATTTGGTCAGCGGCAGCGGGGCCAAACTTTTGTGCCAGTAAAGCAATATTGCCTAAGTTGATTCGTATCACAGATAGCGCATTATGATAACGGCGGCTACGCGCGACCAAGGGTTCTAACAAATGTAGCAAGGCGCGACGATTAGGTAAGCCAGTTAAGGGGTCGCGTAAACTGACTTCCTCGAGTTCATCATTTAATTTATCGCGTTCTTGTCGTACGTGTTGTTCGGTGCTGACGTCCATGTAGTAATGCACGCAGGCGGTAACTTGTGGTAAGTGCAAAGTACGATTTATTGCTTTAATCCAACGTGGGCGACGATGTTTGGTGGCTGGTAGGAAAAAACGTTTTTCGGGGTTAAACAACCAATCGAATTCGGCGGGTAGCGTCATACGGCTGCGTCCGATCAAGTCATCAGCGGGTAAGCCAACATAGTTTTCGACGACGTCATTAAGCCAGACCAGTTTGGATTGATAGTCGAGAATGACGACTCCAAAAGGGGCATCTTCAAGTGCATGTTTTATAAGAGAAAATTCATCTTTCCCCATGGTGCTTCTCCCCACGAATACGGATTGCCTGTGCTTGTATTAGGGTTAACGGCAGTCTTAAAGAACGCTTGAGCTTAATTTTTACAGGCTCGCGAAGCTGCAGGAATACGTGGTTTTGCCGCTATATATAACGATATATACGGTGCTTTTGTTTTACGTTTCCTAACATCGCAAATATTGTTAACCCACCTGTTTTTCAAACTAGTAAGAGGATTGCCAGCGCGTGGATGTAAAAGCAGTAAAAAGACGCTTCCTAGCGCTAAATCACGATCGTATAGAACGAACGCGTGATTCTTTACGAGAGCACCAGCGTGATGTGCTTGATTTGTTGCCGCTATTTTTTCATGTCAATCATCCACTGTTGCCAGGTTTTATTTCGAAAGAAGCGCCGTTTGGCATTGCTGATTATCAACCTAGCAAAGCTGTTAAAGAAGCAGCCATCAGATTGAGTAAGGGGTTTGAATATAAGCGTCGTCCTTTATTGCGTTATGACATCACCTCTGTGTTTCTTATGGGCAGTAGTGGCACGGTTGCTTATTCAGATAAAAGTGACTTCGACGTATGGGTTTGCCATCACCCTAAATTAAATAAAAAGCAACTCGCGATGCTTTCCGAAAAGGCAGCATCTATTCAAGAGTGGGCGGATGGTATCGGGATAGAAATTAACATCTATCTAATGAACCCAGAGTTATTTCGTAAAGGTGAACTCAGCGAGCTCTCTGGTGAGAGTAGTGGTAGCGCACAATATCATTTGTTATTAGATGAGTTTTATCGCACTAGTTTGTTATTGGCTGGCTGTTATCCGCTGTGGTGGTTAGTGCCACCAGAAGAAGAGCATAACTATGAAGCGATTGCACATAAGCTAAAACACAATCGTTTTATAAAAGAAGGTGAGTGCGTCGACTTTGGTGGTTTGTCTGCTATTCCGATTGAAGAGTTTTTCGGCGCGTCATTATGGCAGTTATTTAAAGCGATCGATTCTCCTTATAAATCCGTGCTTAAGCTAATGTTGATGGAAGTCTATGCTAGAAATAGCAAAGATACGGATCTGTTATCGCAACGTTATAAGCGTGCAGTTTATGAAGGGTCTAGTGATTTAACTGAGCTTGATCCCTATGTCATGCTCTATACCATGCTTGGCGAGTACTTGCAGACATTTGGTGATGAGGAAAGAATTGACTTGTTGCGTCGCTGCTTTTACTTCAAAGTCAATCTGAAAGTGAGTCAATACGCGAGAATGCGTAAGCGCAACTGGCGTTGGGAATATATGATTGAGCGGGCAAAGGCCTGGGGTTGGGATGAACGTTATTTAAAAATTCTCGACTCGCGTAATGAGTGGAAAATGCACCGTGTTACGGAAGAGAGAAAAATTCTTATTAATGAGCTAACACATTGTTATCGATTTCTTTCAAACTTTGTGCGTGAAAACGAAATTACTTCTAGCATAGAACAGCAAGACCTCAATTTGCTCGGCAGAAAATTATTCTCAACCTTTGAGCGTAAGGCTGGCAAGATCGAAATTATCAACCATGGTATTAGCGCTAATTTATGGGAAAGTCGTTTATCTCTGCACTACGGGCGTAACCGAGCTGGGACCAACACTTGGTCTTTGTATCCAGGCACGGCCGATACGACGCAGGTAGCCGGAATGGTGCCGGTGAGAAGCGCTTCGACAGCACTGGAAGTCATCGCATGGGCCTATTTTAATAAAATTCTGGATACTCACTCAGGTATTAGTGTTTATGCGGGCAGCCATGGCCTGAATTCAAGAGAACTGACTGCAGTTGTCGATGTGATTCATTCGGCTTTCTCGAACTTTGATCTAGCCGCACATAAAACAAGCGACTATGCCAAAACAGCGCGAATCAGCAATGCCGTGGCGATAGTCAATATGGGTGTTGATCCTATGACGCATATCACTGGTGAAGGTCGCCAGTTGATGACAAATAAAACTGACGCCCTGTGTTATAGCGGCATGCACTATAACCTGGTTGAAACCTTGGATATGGTTGTTACCACAAGCTGGGGTGAAGTCTTAACTCAACATTATGCGGGTCGCAATGGTGTTTTAGATTGTTTATGTGAATATGCTAGGCTGGCGTCACCAGAAAGAAACGTTGCCTTACCTTTTGTTTGCCGTAGTTATTCATCGGCAAGAGGCATGATGATAGGGCTGCGTATAGAAAATCTGTTTCAAGATATTATGCGCTGCTTCTATGCTGATAAGTCCGCACCTCGGCGTCAATACATCGTAATTATGGCGGAAGATTATTATGCTTTGTCCATCCAAGACGGTGTGCTGGGGTATCAGCGAATTGGTGACTATAACGATGTGTTCGAATACCTGGCTAAGGTACATTTCGAATATTTTGAGACAGTTATCGATCGCTTCACCTTAAAAGATACTATTCTGCCTCTTATTTATAAACAAAACCGCCACGATGAAATACAACTCTTTTATTCCATAGACGGTGAGTGTGCGGATGTATATGTTATCGACGAGCTAGGTGCATTGTTCTACCAGCGATTGGAATATTCTACAGGCCAGTTTTTGATAACACACTTTGCTGATTTATTTAATTCCATTGATCTCAGAAGTCATGCTGATAGAGATACGGAGCGTGAGGCCATCCCAGTAAGTTATTATGAGATCGTTGGGCAGAGCGCCGAATCTTGGCGTCTTGTGCGACGTAAGCATGTTAGACAGCCTGGTATGCCGATCGCTAAGACCTCACTGCAAGTTATTGGTAACCAAATTGGTGACGGTGAGTTAGAGTTGAAAGTGTTTTGCGGTGAGAAAGAGTTTAGTTCACTGGAACTGGGCGATGCCCTGTTTCAAGAGGTGGCGGAGTATATTATTGGTATGCGTAAATCAAATCGTTTATATCCAATTTATATTACAGACTTGGATATGCCTGCTGCTGTGCTGTCCGAGGAAAAGCGTAAGCTTCCGGCAACGACTCACTATCTTGAATACAAGAAAAAACTCGAGCAATCTTTTAACGAAGCTTTAAGCTTTGCCCATCATCAAGCCTTACCTTCCTCAGCTTAGTTCTTAGCACGCGCATTTGTGGCGCTATGTCTTTATACTATGCCGGTGTTGATATTAGGTATCGAGACTGGTTATGAAAACAAAAATAGTTCTATGTTTGCTGCTGTTAATAGCCATGACGGCTTGTGGTCAGAAAGGCCCCTTAGTATTACCAGACACAACACAGAGCGAAGATAGCGAGACAAATTAGTGGATTTTTTTTCAGAACGCCAACAGCTCTTATTTTGTGAAGAAGTTGCGCTTGACGATATTGCAAAGCAATATGGTACGCCTTGCTTTGTCTATTCCAGGGCGACAATTGAACGGCATTGGCATGCCTTTGATCAAGCCTTTAGTCAAGCAGACCACTTGGTGTGTTATGCCGTAAAAGCCAATAGTAATCTCGCCATTCTTAGTTTATTAGCAAAGCTTGGCTCAGGCTTTGATATTGTCTCCGGCGGTGAATTAGAACGCGTTATCGCTGCAGGCGGTGATGTTAAGAAAGTGATTTTCTCCGGTGTAGGAAAACGCCGTGACGAGATAGCGTTTGCCTTAGAAAAAGGCATTTATTGTATAAATGTTGAATCACGCTCAGAGTTATCGCGCGTACAGGATGTCGCCAAGTCTATGGCGATACAAGCACCGGTGTCCTTACGGGTTAATCCTGATGTCGATGCCATGACGCACCCTTATATCTCTACCGGCATGAA
>CAYUVE010000106.1:3251-7793 GCA_964447985.1 uncultured Thiotrichales bacterium | reverse complement strand
GCTCTAAATCTAGAATTAAAGCGTTTTTTGCGAGATAAACTTTATCGCCACTATCGTGTTAGACGCATGAGTGCCAAGGCTGGTAAGATTATTTCCGGGCTATATAATGCGTTTTTTGAAGATCCTCGCTTGATGCCAGACACAGTTTCTGATTCGCAGGTCAATCAAGATCTAGAGGATCAGGCAAATTTTAGAGCAAGGCTAGTTGCCGATTATATCGCCGGGATGACCGACCGCTATGCGATTAAAGAATACGCACGTATTTTTGATCCACGCGAACTCACATAGCAGTGAAGGTGGCAGTTTGGAATGGAATTGAAAGCTGATCAGGTTGAAATATCAACGATATCTGATGCCATGCAAAAGCATAATGGCGCGGATAACGATTCTTCTGACGACGCTAACTATTATTCTGATCCTGCGCGTGAACAGCGGCTTAATTTGCTGCTGCATCTTATCCATTATGCCGATCTATTGGTTTTGGCTAGCCCCGAAGGTAGTGGTAAAACTACCCTGCTTAATCGCTTTGTCGATCGCATGGGAGATGATTGGCAGATTCACAGATTACATGGCGCAGCACTGGCTCAAGAAACCAGTTTATCTAATCGCTTAGCGGATATTTTTGGTAGCGCAGGGGATGGCCACGACGATCGCGTTGAACACCTTATTAACCACATACCGCGCCTACGCCGTCTAAGCAAGCCAGTCATTATTATTATCGATGATGCCGAAAAACTTACGGCTGCGTCTTTGCAGCTGATCAATAAAATGTTGGTAGCCGGTGATAACTATGGCAAGCCGGTACATGTCATATTGTCTGGTAGACCAGCCTTAGATGATACGCTTGCATTGGCTGAGTTGAGTGCCTTGCAAGAACGTATTGCGCATAGGCTTGATATTCCAGCCTTATCAGAAACACATAGCACAGACTTTATTAATAGTTTTGTTTCTCGAACGGCCCCTGATAAGAGAGAACTATTTAATTCTGCCGTAATGAAAAAAATCTATCGTCATGCTGAAGGACAGCCTGGCCCTATTATTGAGCATGTCAAAGAGGTCTTAGCTGAGCACTCTGAAAGCAAATCTGGTGCTAAACGAACAAAAGAGACAAGCCCTTTGCCAATGGTGGATGTGTTTAGTGACGGCAAAAAAATTAAAGGCCAAGCAAAGTTTTTTCAATCCCGGCCTCTGATCTTTGGTGCCATAGCACTGGGTGTTGCGCTCGCGGTGATGGGTTTGCTGCGCCTAGGTGGTGACGAAGAAGTTATTCTGGCCAGCGATCAAGAAACGATAGATAAACCCATTGAGCCGGTGAGTCCGCCGTCAGTTGCTGAAGCACCCGCGCCACCTGAACCAGATCGATCAGTGGTCAATGCATTAATCAATCCTACTACACCGATTAATACTGAGCCTGAACCGCAGGTAGAGGAACTGGAGCCTGAGGGAATACCCGTTCCGGTTTCTAACGAAAAGCCTGAAGAAGTAGCAGAAGTTGCGGATGCGCAGGAGGAGTCAGTGGATGAAGCACCGCTGCCAGTAGTTAGCGATGCTCAACAGCAGCCACCAGAAGAAACAATTACTATTGCAGAAGTCGTAACACCAGAACCCGTACCTATTGAAGAGTTGTCACCAGAGTCTGAAAGTGTAACGACTCCACCGGAAGTGGTTGTTGAGGAAACGCCGCTAACAGCGGCTCCAGAGGAAAGTACTGAGGAAACTCCACCTAGTGTTGATTCCGCTGAGGTAGTGTCAATAGAAGATACTGTTGAAGTCGAGCCTGAGGAGGCGGCTGGTAATAACGGCATAAAACGAGAGGCATGGTTATTGGATCAAGATCCCAATCATTTCACCCTGCAGCTGATGGCGGCGAATAACGAGGCAGGTGTCGTAAAGTTTATTACCGATAATGGAGTAGAGGAATTTAGCGCCTATTTCTTTAGTCGTCGTGACGGTAATCCTTGGTATGCGGTGACCTATGGTAGTTATGCTAGCCGAGCAGATGCCAATGCTGTTCAGTTACCAGCGTCGCTGAGAGGGGTAAAACCCTGGGTGCGTAGCTTTGGTGGGATACAGAATGCTATCCGCGCCAATCCTTAAGGACTCTATTGATTTCCGGCAAGCTATTTACCTGCAAAATGTCGGGAATTTATAAGCATTTGATACATAAAGATATTTTTCTTTTCTGTCACCCTATCAAAGGGTAGTTTGAACGCTATACCCCCGCTCAGCTATAATTCTTGCCCTTTTGCCTGAACATTTTTTGCTTGAGGCTATTTCTCAGCCTCAAGCTCACGACGTGGGAGCAACACCTTGGGTCAAGAATCACGAGTCCCAAACGGCCTGTATCGGTCTGAATTTGAAAAAGACGCTTGCGGCTTTGGCCTAATCGCGCAGATGGACAATATCGCCAGCCATTGGTTGGTAGACACGGCGATAAGCTCGCTCGCCTGTCTAACGCACCGTGGCGCGGTCGCTGCCGATGGAAAAACTGGTGACGGTTGTGGACTGTTGATGAAGATGCCGCGAGATTTTATCGTTGCGGTAGCCGATGAAGCCGGTTTTACGCTGTCGTCACGTTATGGTGTCGGCATGGTCTTTTTTAGCCAAGACGAAGCGCTACGTCAAAGCGCACGTAATACTATAACCAAGGAACTTAACAATCGCGGTTTAGATGTCGCAGCGTGGCGTTTGGTGCCCACTGATCCTAGCGCTTGTGGTGCCGAGGCTTTAAAGAGTTTGCCCGTTATCGAACAAGTGTTTGTTAATGCCCCTGATGACATGTCGGCTGACGAGTTCGAGCGTAAGCTCTACGTGGCACGTCGTCGCAGTGAGTTGTTGTTATCAGGTAATGATGACACCTTTTATATACCGAGCTTATCTAGCAAGGTTTTATCCTATAAAGGTTTAGTCATGCCAGCTTATCTGGCCAAGTTTTATCTTGATCTCAGTGATGAACGTATGGCCTCATCATTATGCGTATTTCATCAACGCTTTTCTACTAATACTTGGCCCGAATGGCGTTTAGCGCAGCCGTTTAGATATTTAGCGCATAACGGTGAAATTAACACCATCCAAGGTAATCGTAATTGGTCTTTAGCGCGTGGACATAAATTTGAAACGCCCTTAATTCCTGAGTTAGAGGAAATACGCCCCCTAGTATCAACAACGGGTTCTGACTCAAGTAGTTTAGACAATATGGTTGAGCTACTTATAGCAGGGGGTATGGATATATTTCGTGCCATGCGTTTGCTAGTGCCTTCGGCATGGCAAAACGTCGATACCATGGATGATGATTTACGCGCATTCTATGAGTATCACTCCATGCATATGGAGCCTTGGGATGGTCCTGCTGGTATTGTGATGACCGATGGTCGCTATGCCGCCTGCGTACTAGACCGTAATGGTTTGCGCCCCGCGCGCTATGTTATAACCAAAGATCGCCATATTACTTTGGCATCAGAGATTGGTGTTTATGATTACGCACCTGAGGATGTGGTCGCTAAAGGTCGTTTAAAACCTGGACAAATGATCGCCGCTGATACAGAGACTGGTGAACTATTGTTGCCTAGTGATATAGATGATCAGTTAAAGCAGCGACAACCGTATCGTCAATGGCTAAACAATAATATTCGCCATCTAATTTCTGACTTGGAAGAAGCTGCTTCGACCGACTTAATGCCTGCTGAAGATTTGGTCGTCTATGAGAAGTTATTTCAAGTATCGTTTGAAGAGCGCGATCAAATTCTGAGAGTATTAGCCGAAGCAGGCCAAGAAGCTGTTGGCTCAATGGGTGATGATACACCTATAGCCGTGTTATCGAGTCGTGTTCGTGCACTCTATGATTATTTCCGCCAGCAATTCGCCCAGGTAACAAATCCGCCGATCGATCCATTACGCGAAAATATCGTTATGTCACTTGAGACCTGCTTTGGTCGAGAACATAACCTATTTAACGAGACGGACGATCATGCTAAACGTTTGGTTGTTGATTCTCCTGTATTGAGCGATAGCAAGTTTCGCTTGCTCATGGCGCAAGAAGAGAACGATTACCGCCATAAAGTTATCAGCCTTAGTTACGACCCAAAGCATAATGATTTGCGTTCTGCCATTATTGCTGTGTGTGATGAAGCCGTTGCAGCTGTCAAAGCTGGCGCCGTCATTATCGTTCTAAGCGATAAAGATATCGCTAAAGACCAATTATTGGTGCATGCGCTGCTTGCCACAGGTGCTGTACATCACCGCTTTATTAAAGAAGGTTTACGCTGCGATGCCAATATCGTGGTTGAGACTGGTACCGCGCGTGATCCGCATCAATTTGCTGTCTTGTTAGGTTATGGTGCTACCGCTATCTACCCGTATTTAGCGTACCAGTCTCTGGCAGGTATGATTCGTAATGGCGAAGTCAAAGATCGTAAGTCATCAGAACTGCAGGCAAGCTATCGTAAAGGAATTAATAAAGGCCTTTATAAAGTTACTTCAAAGATGGGTATATCTACCATCGCAAGTTATCGTGGTGCGCAGTTATTTGAGGTGGTCGGATTA
>CAYUVE010000106.1:0-3151 GCA_964447985.1 uncultured Thiotrichales bacterium | reverse complement strand
TATATCTACCATCGCAAGTTATCGTGGTGCGCAGTTATTTGAGGTGGTCGGATTAAGCCGTGATGTTGTTGATCTATGTTTCACCGGTTCAACTAGCCGAATCGAAGGCTCTAATTTTGTCGACCTAGAGACGGATCAACAATGTCTGGCTGATTATGCTTGGAATCCACGTAATCTACCGGAACAAGGCGGGCTACTGAAATATGTCCATGGTGGTGAGTACCACGCTTATAACCCAGATGTTATCGCGACATTACAAGCTGCAGTCCAGCAAGGTAGCTATGACAAATATAAAGAATACGCCGAGCTAGTTAACACACGTCCTGTTGCTGCCTTGCGTGATTTGTTAGCGATTGATGAATCGCAACAAGCGATTGACCTTGCCGATGTTGAGCCAATCGAAGATATTCTGCCACGCTTTGATAGTGCCGGTATGTCGCTAGGCGCCTTATCGCCCGATGCGCACGAGGCCTTAGCTGTAGCAATGAACCGTTTGGGTGGACGCTCCAATTCCGGCGAAGGCGGTGAAGCGGTCGACCGTTATGGCACAGAGCGCATGTCGAAGATTAAGCAGATCGCGTCGGGTCGTTTCGGCGTAACCCCACATTATTTGGTTAACGCCGAAGTGCTGCAAATCAAAGTGGCACAAGGTGCCAAGCCAGGTGAGGGTGGACAGTTACCAGGTGGTAAGGTTAATCAAATGATTGCTACCTTGCGTTATTCAATGCCAGGTGTCTCGCTGATATCACCGCCACCACATCATGATATTTATTCAATTGAAGATCTCGCGCAGCTGATTTTTGACCTAAAACAAGTTAATCCCAAGGCATTGGTCTCAGTAAAACTAGTTTCTGAAGCCGGTGTGGGCACCATCGCCGCGGGTGTAGCCAAAGCTTATGCTGATTTGATTACTATTGCCGGCCACGATGGCGGCACGGGTGCTAGTCCCTTAACGTCTGTGAAATATGCTGGTTCGCCTTGGGAATTAGGTTTAACCGAAACTCATCAAACTTTACGGGCTAATGACTTACGTGAGCGTGTACGTTTACAAACAGATGGTGGTTTGAAAACGGGGCTTGATGTGATCAAAGCTGCAATATTAGGCGCAGAAAGTTTTGGTTTTGGTACCGGCCCGATGGTGGCCTTAGGTTGTAAGTACCTACGTATTTGTCATTTAAACAATTGTGCAACAGGTGTTGCGACCCAAAACGACACACTGCGTGATAAGCATTTCATTGGTATGCCAGAAATGGTGATGAATTACTTCCGCTTTTTGGCAGAAGAAACACGCGAATGGATGGCAAAGCTAGGTATCAGCAAGCTTGAGGACTTGATTGGTCGAGTTGATTTATTAAGCGTCTTAGAAGGTCAAACCGAACGACAATCCCGTTTAGATCTTGCGCCGATTATTTCTAGTGGCGGTGTCGCGGCGGACAAGCCACAGTTTTGTCGCCAACCACATAATGAGCCCTTTGATAAAGGCGAGTTTGCTGAGCAAATTGTAGCTGATGTACTGCCAGCGATCGAAGCGTCATCAGGCGGAGAATTTGATTACGAAATTTGTAATCGAAACCGTTCAATCGGTGCCCGCGTGTCTGGAGAAATTGCTTTGCGTCATGGTAATCAAGGCATGTCTGGTATGCCAATTACGCTGAATTTCAAAGGTTCAGCAGGCCAAAGCTTCGGTGTATGGAATGCAGGTGGCTTGTATTTGAACCTCGAAGGCGATGCTAACGACTACGTTGGTAAAGGCATGGCCGGCGGAAAGATAGTGATAAGTCCGCCAAAAGGCAGTGGTTTCGCCAGTGATGAGTCGACCATTATGGGTAATACTTGTTTATATGGCGCCACCGGTGGTCGCTTGTATGCGGCGGGTTTGGCAGGCGAGCGTTTCGCCGTGCGTAACTCAGGTGCGCATGCGGTGGTAGAAGGTGTCGGTGATCATGGTTGTGAATATATGACCGGTGGTGTCGTAGTTGTACTCGGCCAGACGGGTCTTAATTTTGGGGCAGGTATGACAGGCGGCTTTGCGTTTGTATTAGATAAAGATAATACTTTTGTCGATCGTTATAACCACGAGTTAATCGACATCCATCGTATTACCGCAGAAAGTATGGAGTCTTATCATAAATACCTGTTAGGCAAGGTACGTGAGTTTGTTGATGAAACCCATAGTCAACATGGGCAGCAAATACTCGATAATTTTGCCTCCCTGCTAGGGCGTTTTTGGTTAGTAAAACCTAAGGCGTCTAATATTGATACCTTATTGCATTCATTGCGCGATGCCGCGTAATCGTCTTTTTGAGTAGCTTAGTAATGAGTGATGTATTTAAGTTTTTAGATCTGCCGCGACAGGATCCACAAAAAACGAATGTAGAAATTCGTATTCACGAATTTAAAGAAATCTACGGACAGTTTGATAAAGATGATGCTGCACAACAGTCATCACGTTGTTTAGCCTGTGGTAACCCCTATTGCGAATGGAAATGCCCCGTGCATAACTTTATTCCTAACTGGTTAAAGTTAGTTAAAGAGGGGAATTTATTTGAAGCGGCGGAAATGTCGCATCGGACAAATTCATTGCCAGAGATTTGTGGTCGTGTCTGTCCACAAGATCGTTTGTGTGAAGGTGCCTGCACCTTAAATGATGGTTTTGGTGCCGTTACCATCGGCTCGGTTGAGAAATACATTACCGATGAGGCCTTAAAGCAAGGCTGGAAACCCGACATGTCAGGTGTTGTCGCAACAGGTAAGCGTGTTGCAGTAGTCGGTGCTGGCCCCGCAGGTTTGGGTTGTGCTGATATCTTAGTACGTAATGGTGTTACACCAGTTGTATTTGACCGTTATGAAGAAATTGGTGGTTTATTAATGTTTGGCATTCCACCCTTCAAACTGGAAAAAGATGTCGTGAAAACGCGTCGCCGCATTCTTGAAGAAATGGGTGTTGAATTTCGCTTGAATACAGAAATTGGTGTCGATATTAGTTTTGATGAGATTCTCTCTGACTATGATGCGGTCTTTCTTGGTATGGGAACGTATAACGCTCTTAAAGGCGGTTTCCCTGGCGAAGAACTCGACGGCGTGACCGAAGCCTTACCTTATTTGATTTCTAATACCCGTAACCAGGAAGGTACTTTAGACAGTGCCGATG
>CAYUVE010000105.1:0-7849 GCA_964447985.1 uncultured Thiotrichales bacterium | reverse complement strand
ACCCAATAACACCAAGCCAACGCGCAGGCCAGCCTCGCGGCATGAGCAAATAAACGGTACCGAGCACCATGCTCGCGATAACAAAACTATTTAACGATGCGCTAATACTTAACTCGGAATAACTATGGATATAAAACAAAAAGCGATCCAGAACTACCACGCTAGCATTAGCTGCGAAAAGCAAGTAATCAGAGACAACAGGTAAGTAACTGATAAATAGCAAGCTCAGCAAGGTCAAAGGCACCGTTATCAGGCTGACCAGTGGAACTGCGATAAAGTTTGCTAAGGGTGAGAACAACGGAATATGCTGAAAATGGATCACCAACAATGGCACTAAACCTAGTGCGATTAACAAGTGGATTCGACCGACTTTCCACCAGATACTTTTGATCGCTAAACGGTTATTAAACGTAAATATTATGATGCCAACCGCCGCAAACGATAGCCAAAACCCGGCTGATAAAGGCGCTAAGGGGTCGTAAATTAACACTGCAAACAGCGATAAAGCCCAAATACTTGATAAGGCCAATGGTCGTCGCGACACTAAAGCCAACATCGCGACAACCAACATAATTAGCGCTCGCTGAGTCGGTAAAGCAAAACCAGCCAAAGCTGCATAGAAAAACGCGCCTATCAAACTAATCACCGCCGCTACAGTAGATGCTGGCCAGCTAAAAAATCGATTTAACGCTCTTAGCCAAAGCCAGCGCGTAAGAAAGTACAACCACGCCGCAACCAGACCAATATGTAAGCCAGATATTGCGACAAGATGATTGGTGCCCGTATCCAATAACCGTTGCCATTGGTCATGAGAGATACGATTCCGCTCACCTAATGCCAGCGCCAACAGAATACCTTGCTGGGAGTAGTCTTTAGTTAATTCGCCGAGTTTAGTAGCAAGACCTTGTCGTAAACGGTAGAAAGAACCCCAAATACTTTCCTCTATCAATACGGCATCAGAAATATTTCGCACATAGCCCGTAGCATTGACACCGTTTTGTAATAACCAGGCTTCATAATCAAAGCCTCCAGGGTTCATCAGACCATAAGGCCGTTTAAGCCTTACCGTCATTCGCCAACGTTGACCAGATTTCAAAATCTCCGTTTGTTTTCCGTACCAACTTAGTCTGAGCTTTCTTGGCCCCGATATGTCTTCGCCAGCAACCCGCATCGTATCTATAGCAAACATAAACTGCGTTGATTTTTCCTTAACCACTGGAATCGAGACAATTGAACCCTCTATAATCGCGTCCTTTCCCTCAAGCTCGGTTGCTAGCGTGCCGCTTAATAAAAGCGACGCACGAAATAATAACCATAAGGTGCCTAAGGCAAATAATGCCAAAACGCGCAAGCGAGGGAAGCGCAGCAAAATGAGCAGGAGAGGAAACGAGAGTATTAACCACGTGAGTGGTGGCAAACCAGTAAAGTGTAAGCCCGCTACAATGCCGGCCAAAAAAGCGATTGTCCCTAATCGCATTGTCCATCCATAAATTTCATGCAGTACTAAGTATCATACGAATGCCAAAACGATTGATCAAACAATGGATGCCCGATAGCGACACGATTCGTCATAATCGCTATATCAGTATGTTTGGCACGCTCTTACACGGTCCTAATCTATGGCATTTCAATCGCCGTTCGGTTTCTGGTGGTTTTGCCGTCGGTTTATTCATGGCCTTTATTCCGGTGCCTTTTCAGATGCTTATTGCAGCCGGAATTGCTATTGCCTCGCGCGTCAATATCGTGGTTGCTGCCGCGCTTTGCTGGATCACCAACCCTATTACTATGGCGCCGATATTTTACGGGGCATATTTACTCGGCAACACAATACTGGGTGAAGAAGGCGATAAATTCGAGTTTGAAATGTCATGGCAATGGCTACAAACAGGCTTCTTGGAAATATGGCAACCCTTTTTACTCGGCTGTCTAATCATGGCTGTCACCGCATCTGTCATAGGCGCCTTGAGCATACGCATGCTGTGGCGTTGGCAAGTGATACAAAACTGGGGTAAACGACGTAAACTACGTCGAATTAGAAAGAAAGCGGAAGCACATTTACTCAAAACCCAAAGTGATGACATAGAAAGTGCTTAGTAACATTGAAAATTAAACAATGGTATGTCTATATTATCCGCGCCGGAGATAACTCCCTCTACACCGGTGTCACTACCGACCTTAAACGTCGATTTGAAGCACACCAAAAAGGCAAAGGTGCAAAATACCTAAAAGGTCGCCTACCCATCCAACTTGTATTCGAACACCCTGTTGAAACACGCAGCCATGCCCAACGGCTTGAGCACTGGATCAAAAAGCAGCCAAAAAAAGTCAAAGAAAAACTTATTCAGAATAAAACGTCTTTACCAGATTAACTGTACCGCAACCGCCAGTTGTAATTCGGTAGGACGCTCGGTAGGCTTGTATCAAAAAACAGGGAAACAGTATGAAAACTAACGCCGCTGTAGCTTGGCAGTCAGGCCAAGCCTTATCGATAGAAGACGTTGATCTACAAGGGCCGCAATCAGGTGAGGTCATGGTTGAGCTTAAAGCCACTGGAATCTGCCATACCGATGCGTTCACCCTTTCAGGTGATGACCCTGAAGGTGCCTTTCCTGCCATTCTTGGTCACGAGGGTGCTGGCATTGTCGTAGAAGTTGGGGAAGGTGTCACCAGCCTTGAAGTCGGCGACCATGTGATTCCTTTATATACACCGGAATGCCGTGAATGCGACTATTGCTTGCATCCCAAAACTAATCTCTGCCAAGCCATACGTACCACTCAAGGACAGGGTTTAATGCCTGATGGCAGCTCGAGGTTTTCTATTGATGGTAAGCCCATACTCCATTACATGGGCTGCTCAACATTCTCTAATCACACCGTATTGCCTGAAATCGCCTTAGCAAAAATTCGTAAAGATGCTGATTTTGAAAAAGTCTGTTATATCGGCTGCGGTGTGACGACTGGCGTTGGCGCCGTGGTGTTTGATGCTAAGGTCGAACCCGGCTCAAACGTCGTCGTGTTTGGCTTAGGTGGCATTGGACTTAATGTCATTCAAGGGGCACGAATGGTTGGTGCCAATAAAATTATCGGCATCGATATCAATGAACGCAAAGTCGAATTAGCCAAAGAATTCGGTATGACAGATTTCATTAACCCAAAGAAAATTGAAAATATCGTCGAAGCTATTGCTGATTTAACCAATGGCGGCGCCGACTACTCCTTCGAGTGTATCGGTAATGTTGAAACCATGCGTCAGGCATTGGAGTGTTGTCATAAAGGCTGGGGAGAATCGATTATTATCGGTGTCGCCGGCGCCGGACAAGAAATTTCCACTCGCCCTTTTCAACTAGTTACTGGCAGAGTTTGGCGTGGTAGTGCCTTTGGTGGCGCTAGAGGCCGTACTGATGTACCAAAAATAGTAGATTGGTATATGGACGGTAAAATCAATATCGATGACCTGATAACTCATACCATGCCACTGGAAGATATCAACAATGCTTTTGATCTGATGCATCAAGGTGAGTCTATTCGTTCCGTCGTGATTTATTAGTATGCAGATATTAAAGACCCATCGTATTTTTGATGGCAACTTACACTATGTCGAGCACGAATCCCTGGCAACCAATACTTCGATGCGGCTCAGCATTTACGTCCCTAATAAAACGGGGGAAATGCCTGCTTTAACTTGGTTATCGGGTCTAACCTGTACAGAAGACAACTTCACAACTAAAGCCGGTGCTTACCAACTCGCCAGTGAGTTGGGAATAATTATCGTCGCACCGGATACTAGTCCACGTGGTGAACATGTTGCCGACGATCCCGCCTATGATTTAGGCCAAGGAGCGGGGTTTTATGTCGATGCCACTCAAACACCGTGGGCGGAACATTTTCAAATGTATTCCTATATCACCGATGATTTACAAGCACTGGTTAAAGAGCACTTTCCAATAAATATCGAAAAACAAGGTATCTTCGGCCACTCTATGGGAGGCCATGGTGCATTAACCATAGGTCTAAAAAATTCAAATATTTATAAAAGCATTTCCGCTTTTTCACCTATCGTTGCGCCAATGCAAGTCGCTTGGGGACAAAAAGCTTTTAGCCAATACTTAGGCGAAGACAAAGACTCATGGCGAAACTACGATGCTTGTGAGCTGGTTAAAATTTATGGCGACAAAGATAAGCCAGCAATTTTGATTGACCAAGGCTTAGCTGATGAATTTTATCAAACTGAACTTATGCCTGAGTTATTCGAGCAAGCTTGTAAACAAGTAGGCCAAACACTACAGCTGCGGCTCCATGCAGGTTATGACCACAGTTACTTTTTTATTAGCACGTTTATCGACGATCACCTAAGGTTTCACGATAGCCTACTACGCTAGCACAAACCTTAGTCAAGCACACCTGGCCAATTTTTGTCAGCTTTGACGATCAAGTTTTCCTTATCTGCCAACCACTGCTCTTGAATCTTAGCGCTATAGCTAAGATAAAGCTTACCATCATGGATATCAAACTTATCTGGCTCGATAGATGCTGTCTTATTATGCGCCACCGCCCAACCACAATAGCCACCGTATTGCGGTGCATACTTCTCAGGATTTGCTCGAAATAAATCTAAATTTTCTACGTTAGAAAAACGCCAGGTTGCCCCTTGCCACTTAAATTCATAGTCACCTTCGCCTTCTACCGCCTTGTTTTCCTTAAAATAGGCAACCGTATCATAGCCTCTTATAGCCAAGTTACTAAATAGTGGAGTATATATTAGATCTTTAGCAGCAAAAGCATGCATAGAAAATTGGCCACTAATGACAAGTAGTAAAAATAGAAAAAATGTCTTAAATGTCATGACCGATACCTCCGTAGACGATAAATAGTTATCGGTAAAAAACCACGCAAATTAACTATTTTTTGTGATTGGTGGCTGACAAATCCTTATACTCATTGAATTCATTAAGGCTAAATTTCTAAGAAGATAACAAGACCTAAACTATCCTTTTTTTGTTACGCAGTGCTATACTTTCTGTCAATAAAATAAATGGACAATACAATGAGTGAAACACTTGTCCACATAGGTTATGTCAGTAAAGCTGTCGGTGCTGTAACGGAAGAACAGCTAAGCAGTATTCTAACGGTCGCGCATAAGAATAACTCCGCATTTAATATTACTGGGATGCTGGTTTATTCAGAAAGGTCTTTTTTTCAAGTTATAGAAGGCCCACCACATAACATCAAAAAATTATTGGCTAATATCGAAAACGATCCTCTACATAAAAATATTCTTGTTCTTTTTGATGAAGAAATCACACAACGTAATTTCTCAAATTGGAGTATGAGTTTTCATCATGTCGATATCGATGAAGCTAAAAACATTCCAGGAATGAACTATTTTTTACAAGAACGCGAATCTCTTAGCGATTATTTAACAAACGATGGAGAATCAGCAGAAATGTTAAAAACAGTATTTAACTATTTTTTAAGGAAAGATTAACTACTTATCTGAATTTAGTATTTCGCCAGAAACATAAAACCACTGCTTATCAATCCGTGTGAATACAGATTTTTCGTGGTGAATAGTCTTTTCTTTAT
Organism: uncultured Thiotrichales bacterium; assembly: GCA_964447985.1. Taxonomy (GTDB): domain Bacteria; phylum Pseudomonadota; class Gammaproteobacteria. The sequence continues at coordinate 2,266 of CAYUVE010000105.1, read as the reverse complement.
TTTCTCCCAAAAAATATGCTGCGAATTCGACAACCGCATCATTACCTTTTTGAGATTTATTTAGTACTTCTAGTCCTAACCACTCAATTGATTTTTTAGATAACTCTAAAGCAGACAATTGCTGTCTGGCACTAGGTAGCCAAGTCTTCACCAGATATTCGCCATGACCACCTAATGCATAAGCACTGTACCGTGAACGCATCAATTGTTCTGGCGTCTTAGGGAGTTTATGTTGATTTAGAAATCTACCACAACAAGCTTTGAAGGGTTTACCACTACAACATATGCATAAACCATCCATCACAGCTTTTAATTTACGATACTTAAGAAGTCTCTAATAGAGTATTACGGAATACGCCGAAAAGATGGAATCTCAGGATCTCGAGCATTACAGCGTGCGCTTATCTCAACACCCTTAAGACCTTCGGGACGATCACCACTCATCCAGGCATCTCGGGTGATAAATGCTGGCAAACCTTGGCGTACCACACTCATCGGACTCATATCTAAGGTCAGCGACAAAACACCAGCATTCGAGCTTGGCTGTGGAATCCAAGCAATATAACGATCCAGAGAAATAATACTTTCGTTCTCTTCTTGTTTAGAAGACCGTAATCTTAAATTTATTTTGCTTGAACGCCCTGTACGTTCGTGGGTAATACGACTCGGCTCTGTTGAAAATCCCTTCTCAGGAAAACTAGCGTCATCACATTCAATTGGAATCTTATATTCGTTATTACCGACTATGACAGTCGCTTCACCCTCATACAAATCCTTAGCGCCCCAAGCCGATAAAGGCAAAATTAGCCATATCAGCATGACTAGCGCATAAGTAGATATCAACTGTATTTTGAGCATGTCTACGAGAATAACCTACTATTACTCGCTATGTCTAACTCTAACTAGTAGTTAAAAGCTAAAACCAACCCGATAGCTAAGCTAAACTCAGTCGCCCATCAGCCAAAGTATAGATTTTATCCGTTTTTTCGGCCAAACGCGTATCGTGGGTAACAATAAGCAGGCTTGTCCCTAGCTCTTTATTCAAATCCAACATCATTTGGTAAACCTGATCGGCATTCTTCTGATCAAGATTACCTGTAGGCTCGTCCGCCAAAATACATTGTGGCTTGGTCACTAAGGCACGCGCTATAGCGGTGCGCTGACGCTCTCCACCCGACAGTTCGGTGGGTTTATGACCTAATCGGTGTCCTAAACCCACTTTTTTTAATATATCTTCGGCTTGTTCAGTCGCTTCATCTAGTGAAGTACCGCGAATACGTAGCGGCATAACGACATTTTCCACCACCGTAAATTCCGGCAATAAATGATGCAACTGATAAATAAACCCCAATGCGCGGTTTCTTAGTAATCCACGTTGTTTTTCGCTGAGACTAACAATATTTTTTCCATCAATCCACACTTCGCCGCGCGTCGGTTTGTCTAGACCACCGAGCAGATGCAATAAGGTACTTTTGCCTTCACCAGAACTTCCCAAGATAGAAACTTGTTCACCTTGAGCAATACTAAAATTAATGTCCTTTAGAACCTCGACGTTAAGCGAACCTTCGTTATGCGTCTTGGCGAGATGAACACAACGCAATACATCGCCGTTACTTTGTCTGAGTTCCTTATTCATACTGAAGGGCATCCGCTGGCTGCAGACGTGACGCACGCCAAGCAGGATAAATCGTCGCCAACACTGTCAAGATAAATGAAACCGAGACAATCACAATCACATCAGACCAAAGCAATTGCGACGGTATACTGCTTAAGTAATAAACTTCTGCAGAGAAAAGCTGACGACCAACAAACTCCTCAATCGCTGGCACAATCACATCGACATTACTGGCCAACGCAACACCAGCAATAGTCCCGATAATAATACCTAGCACACCAATCACTGTCCCTTGGACAATAAAAATACCCATAATATTGCCCGGGCTAGCACCCACGGTGCGTAAAATCGCGATATCCGCTTCTTTATCAGTAACCAACATAACTAGTGCAGAAACGATATTAAATGCGGCAATAGCAACGATAAGAAACAGAATAATACGCATCACGCTTTTTTCCGTTTCGACAGCTTTAAAATAATTAACGTTATTTTGCGTCCAATCGCTGACGAAATAGACTTCTGGCAAACTATTAAGCAGGTCTCTAGACACTCTCGGTGCAAGATCCATGTTATCGAGCTTTAATCGAATACCATTGACCTTGCCCGGCAAACGAAATAATTTCGCTGCATCTTCTAAATGCACTAAAGCCA
>CAYUVE010000104.1:0-7860 GCA_964447985.1 uncultured Thiotrichales bacterium | reverse complement strand
AGACAATCGTGAAGAAAAAGACTACGCCGAAACCAGCTACCAGCCGTACTCGCGAGGACGTTATAGCCGGCCCGATCCACGGCATCGCGCCCTACGAACCCAAACCTGGCGAAGAATACATGAGTGACGCACAGCTTGAGCACTTTCGTGCAATTCTGACGGCATGGAAACAAGAGCTGATGCACGAAGTCGACCGCACCTTAAATCACATGCAAGATGAAGCCGCAAATTTCCCAGATCCAAACGATCGCGCATCTCAGGAATCGGAATTTGGACTCGAGCTGAGGACGCGAGATCGCGAACGTAAACTACTGAGAAAAATCGACTCAGCGTTGAATCGAATCGAAGACGGTAGCTACGGCTATTGTGACGAAACCGGTGACGAGATCGGACTAAAACGCCTCGAAGCTCGCCCGGTAGCGACCTTATGCATCGAGGCTCAGGAAAGGCGCGAACACGCGCAAAGGCAGTTTCGTGGCCGTGACCATCGCTAGCTAGCTTTCACTTGAGAGCTGATTCGATCAGCCTAGCGCGCCACGCACCCACAGCTAATTAACTGGGGCTATCCTGCTCGGCATTACACTCGGCGCAAGTTCCCAGCAGCTCGACAACTGGCCGCTTAGTACGGAACCCTATCGATTCACCTACCGCTTTCAGACTGATAGCCATACCAGAATCCTCAATTTCGGCAACATCGCCGCAATCATTGCAAATCAAAAACTGACTGACGTGTGGATGATCTGGATGCGCACAAGCGATATAAGCATGCAGGCTTTCGATTTTATGCACTAAACCTTGTGCAAGCAGAAAATCCAGAGCACGGTAAACTGTAGGTGGCGCGGGATTTGTAACGATACCACGCATGAGGTCTAATAGATCATAAGCGCTGAGCGGCTTATCAGATTCGCACACCAGACGTAGAACCGTCTTACGATGTTCTGTCATCTGCAGACCGCGTTCCCGGCACAGGGCGTCGGCTCGTTTTAGGGTATGGGAAAGTGTTTGATCATTCATCATCTTCTGCCAGCCTTACTAGTGTTAGCATTAGCAGTCGTATCGGGACTGACACTGATAAAATGACCGTAGTTTGATGCACAATAAATAAGTAGACGCTGTTATAATACGATATGTTATAACATAACATAATTCTATGGGATGCAATAGATAAATCAAATTAAACCCGTTCTCCATTACCGACAATACCATTGTTAGATACAATCGAATCGAAACCAAGGATTAAAAAGTGAAAAAACCCTTCTCAACGTCACCGGTAACAGGCACAGCGTACATTGAAGAACCTGTAGTTAAAGCCAAACGCAGCCTCAGTGCCTCGCTACGCGGTGGTCGCCATCCCGTTTCCGGTGATGCCTCAAATTACTTTGCTAATCCAATCGATTCTACTCCGGATGGTGAAGTAGCCGTCTGCGCACCAGCTTCAAAACGCCAAGCCGAGGAGCTTTTCGAACGTTGGAATAATGCTCTCAAAAGCGGAGATGCCAAACGCGTTAGCCTGTGCTACACAGAAGACGCCGTGTTACTGCCGACAGTTTCTAACGTGGTTCGGCTCTCACGCGCCGAAATTCAAGATTATTTCGAACATTTTCTGGAGAAAAAGCCTGTCGGCACTGTCACACAACGCAATGTCAAAATCGGCTGCAACAAAATCACCGATGCCGGTGTTTATACCTTCCAGATTGTTAGTGATGGCAAACGGGAATCTGTTCCTGCGCGTTATACCTTCATCTATGAGAATCGCAACGGAGAATGGTTAATCGCTCACCACCACTCATCCCTAATGCCATAAGCAACTTGCTGCCGTGAGTAATCAAACCAAGGAATCAGCAGAGCCTGTTGCCGAACTCATTCCCGTAAGCCTGCTGACGGGCTTTCTTGGTAGCGGCAAAACAACCCTACTTAATCACTTAGTGCAGCAGCCAGAAATGGCTGACACGCTCGTCATTATCAATGAATTTGGCGAAATGGCGCTTGATCATGCGCTGGTCGCGCATAGTACCGAACAAGTAGTCATGGAAATGAGCAGTGGCTGCATCTGCTGCAATATTCGCGGTGATCTCGTGCAAACACTGCGCGACCTTACCTGGCGTTACACTCGCAACGGCGAACGCTGGTTTAAGCGTGTCATGATTGAAACCACCGGCCTGGCTGACCCTGCGCCGATCATTCATACCTTAATGACCCACAAACAGGTCGCCCCCAAGTATCGGCTTGATGGCATCGTCGCCACTGTCGACATGGCGGCCGGAATGGATACATTGGACCATCACCCGGAAGCCATCAAACAAGCCGCGGTCGCTGACGCTTTGATATTAACCAAAGCCGATCTCACTACTGAAGTTCAACGTAGCGCTTTATTAACCAGGTTGGACACAATCAATCCTACCGCGCAGCGTTGGCAAATCAGTAGTGGCGAAATCGCCGCACAGAAAATACTTGATCTCGGGCTGTTCAACGCAAACAACAAATCGCCAGATGTTGCTCGCTGGCTCAACGAAGAAGCCTTTGCTGATTCTGAACCACATAATCATGATCACGAAGAGCATCATTCTCACCATCATGCCCATGACCACGACCATGACATAAACCGGCATAATGATCATATTCGTGCGTTTTGTTTTACTATCGACCAACCTATTCCAGAGCACATCCTAACAGAATGGCTGGGGTTGTTAACCGACTTTATTGGTAGCCAAATCTTACGCGTTAAGGGTATTCTTAACATCGAAGGCAAGAATCAGCCTGTTGCTATACACGGCGTTCAACACATCTTCCACCCACTTTCTACTTTACCTAAGTGGCCAAGCGATGATCGTCGTTCACGTTTAGTATTTATCACTCAAGATGTCAGTAAAGAAATGATCCAACAAACGCTTAATCATTTCCGCACCCTATAAACACACTTGGTAATCAGCGATGCCAACTACCGCTGTGTTTGGTTTTCTATTATTGAGTCTTTATAAGAATCTATTGACCGACCATCACATTCATTAGGATGAACTTCCAGCAAGTTACGCCAGTTTGCGATCTTTAAGTCATCGATCATTACTTGCGGTTTAGGGAGAAAGGCAATAAAACAATCTTCTATCCCCATTTCTGCTGCGCTAGACCGAGCATATTCAGCACCCCCTGAACTCCAGCAATATAAGTCTGCACCTTGCTGCTTAAGCTGGCGAATATGCTCTATAACCGAGGGGATAGGAATACGCGATTTAGAATAATTGCGGACAAACGTTTCGTCTACATCCACGTAAATACAAATTGGGACAGCCATATCCATTGGCCAACAAGTTCAGTCTAGCGGCACCGAAACATCAAACATACGTTGTAACGCCAACTTAGCTTGTTCAGCTTCGTCTTTTGGTACGGTGATGCGATTAACGATGTTACCGTCGACTAAGTTTTCGAGCACCCATAATAATTGCTGAGGGTTGATACGAAACATGGTGGAACACATACAGATCATGGGCGACATGAAATGTACGTTTTTATCTGGATTTTGTTCGTTCAATCGGTTAACGAGATTTAATTCTGTTGCTACCAACCAACGTGTACCGGCGGGTGATGCATTAACGGTGTTAATAATATATTCGGTTGAACCGACTTCATCAGCGCGCTGACAAATTTCATAACTTGATTCAGGATGCGCAATAATCTTTGCATCGGGATATTTTTCCAAAAAGGCATCAATATGCTGGGGCTTAAACATTTGATGCACGGAACAAAAGCCTTTCCATAATAAAACCTTGGCTTTTTTAATTTCTTCTGGGGTTAGACCACCCATGGGTTGGTTGTAATCCCATACTGCCATTTCATCAAAAGGAATACCCATTTGATCGGCAGTATTGCGACCTAAATGTTCGTCTGGAAAAAATAAAACCTTTTCGCGCTGATCAAAACCCCATTGAATGACATGCTTGGCATTGGTCGAGGTACAGACAATACCGCCGTGTCGACCACAAAAGGCTTTAAGATCAGCAGCCGAATTGATATAGGTGATAGGTGTAATGGTTTCGTCAGGCTCGAGCACCGTCGAGAGCTCGCGCCAGGCTCGTTCAACCTGAGCGAGGTTAGCCATATCTGCCATGGAACAACCGGCGGCCATATCAGGCAACATGGCGGTTTGCTCAGGACGTGACAGCACATCAGCCACTTCGGCCATAAAGTGCACGCCACAAAAAACAATGTATTCAGCCTGAGATTGCGCTGCGTATTGAGATAGCTTTAATGAGTCACCGGTGACATCGGCATGACGATAGACTTCATCACGTTGATAGTGATGACCAAGAATGACCAGCTTATCGCCCAAAGCTGCTTTAGCCGCACGAATACGCGCGTCACAAGCCGCTTCGTCTATCTGTGTAAACTCTTGCACCGGTATGGCTGCATTCATTCTTTCAATTCCTTGCTTATATAAGGAAACATTATATAAAACAATAGCTTAAGGTCAAATGAACAAATTATGAAGTTTTTTGCTCACCCGGCTTGACCTTATCTTCCTGCTTTTTGTTGAGCTTAATGCCCAATTCACGCAATTGCTTAAAGGCGACATCACTTGGCGCATCGGTAAGCAAACAGCTGGCGCTTTGTGTTTTTGGAAAGGCGATAACATCGCGAATCGAAGTCGCACCAAGCATTAACATCGCCAAACGATCTAAGCCAAAGGCCAGACCACCGTGTGGCGGACAACCATATTTCAAAGCATCAAGCAAAAAGCCAAATTTTTCATTAGCTTCTTCTTCACCAATACCCAGCAATTCAAGCACGGCAGATTGCATGGCGGTATCGTGAATACGTATTGAACCACCACCTAACTCGGTACCGTTTAATACCATGTCGTAAGCGCGTGACTTTGCCGCACCTGGATCGGCTTTTAATTCTTCAACGCTAACCGATGGCGCGGTAAACGGATGATGTAACGCTTGCCAGCCGCCTTCGTCGTCAGATTCAAACATTGGGAATTCGGTCACCCATAGTGGCTGCCAACCTTCTTCCAGCAAGCCAAGATCATGACCAATCTTGACGCGTAATGCGCCCAAGGCTTCGTTAACCACTTTAGCTTTATCCGCACCAAAGAAAATAATGTCGCCGTCAGCTGCTTTAGTGGCGTCTAAAATTTTCGCTACCACGTCATCAGGTAGGAACTTAAGTATAGGTGATTGCAGTCCTTCAGCCCCTTTAGCAATCTCGTTAACCTTGATGTAAGCAAGACCTTTCGCACCGTACTGACCAACGTACTTAGTGTAGTCGTCAATCTGTTTACGGCTAAGCTTGCCACCTTGTGGCACACATAAGGCTGCCACCCTACCGTTTGGATTTTGTGCAGGGCCTGAGAAGACTTTGAATTCAACGTCTTTCATCAGGTCGCTAACTTCAGTTAGCTCTAATGACACGCGCAAATCTGGGCGATCACTACCAAAACGCAACATCGCTTCGTCATAAGGCATGCGTGGGAATGGGTTTGCCAACTTAATATCCATGACCTTATCGAAGGCCTGGCGAATCATTTCTTCCATCATGGTCATGATGGTGTCTTCGTCGACAAACGATAATTCGATATCAAGCTGGGTAAATTCTGGCTGACGATCAGCACGTAGATCTTCATCACGGAAACAACGCGCCACCTGGTAATAACGATCCATGCCCGACATCATCAGCAACTGCTTAAACAACTGTGGTGATTGCGGCAATGCAAAGAACTCGCCCTGGTGAGTACGGCTAGGTACTAAGTAATCCCGCGCACCTTCAGGAGTCGATTTCGTCAGAATAGGGGTTTCAATTTCTAAGAAGCCATTATCGGCTAACCAATTTCGCAAGGCATTGGTTAACTCTGAGCGTTTTTGTAAGCGCTGCTGCATGGGCGAGCGACGCAAGTCGAGATAGCGATACCGCAAACGATTATCTTCACTCGCCTCGCTTTCATCTTCAACCGGAATAGCGGGAACGTCTGACGCAGCAAGTATGGTGACGTTTTCATTTACGACTTCAATCTCACCCGTTGGCAGACCTGGGTTTTCGGTACCTTCTGGGCGGCGACGAACCAAACCTTCAACGCGTAAAACAAATTCGCTACGCACACGTTCGGCGATAGCAAAGCTTTCTGCATCGTCTGGGTTAAACACAATTTGGGTTAAACCATCGCGATCACGTAAATCTACGAAAATCACGCCGCCGTGGTCTCGGCGGTTATGTACCCAGCCGCATAGGCTAACTTTTTGATCGATATTTGAGGCGTTGAGTTCGCCGCAGTAATGGCTGCGCATCACGGCTTCCTATTGTTTAGAAGTTAAATCTTGATTAAAAAATTGCCTACACTAGGCGAGCAAACATTTGTATATGGGTTTGTGCTAAATGACCTACTAATTTCGCAGAACAAATCATGATCCACAAAACAAATAAAAGCGTAATCCCATCGAGCTGATCGAGTTTGTATGCATCAACCGCCGAGGTCAGACCACTTATCATCCAAGGAGATGCCGTAATCAAAACGCTGCCTGAAGCTATTAAACCCACCCACGCTACAACCTTTTTCATGCCTACCTTTTCCCTAACAATTCATTATCTAGATTAATAGGCACTTTTAGTGAAAATACAACTGCACAGTTAGTCTTTTTTCTTCGTGGTCACTTCCGGCTTAGGATCTGGCTTTGGCGGAGGATCATCCTTAAAGCGAATACCCTTAGGATCGGTAGGATCATGGCCATGTGGCGGCTTAGGTGGCCCCATGGTTTTACTAAAATATTCGTCGTCATTGCGCTCTTTGGCATGCTTGGCGTCGACGTCCATAAAGTTCTCTTTACTGCCCTTACTCAAAGTCGGCGACTTAAGCCATTTGTCGCCTTTGGTGAAGCGCGGCGCAGACACTAACTTTTGCAACTCAGCCTTGCCACACGCCGGGCAATCCGTCAGCGGATCAGCACTTACGGTCTGCATTTTGGTAAATTGATGGCCACAAGCCTGGCATTGGTATTCGTAAAACGGCATAACAACCTCAGTAAAACACACACTTTTCGTTAATTAGCCGGGTATTATATACAAAGGCTACTGAAACGCCCAAAATAGCTCTGTAGCCACCACTCTGTAGCAATCAGGTAAGCAGCAAATGCCCGAACAACGCCGTCAAAGCTGGCAGACAATCGCCAGTTTGTTGCCCTATTTATGGGAATTTCGCGGCCGCGTGCTTATCGCCATGAGCTGTCTCGTACTGGCGAAACTGGCCAATGTCTACCTGCCGCTAGTTCTAAAAGACATTGTTGATGCGTTAGATCGCAGCCAAAATACTCTGATTGTTTTACCGATTGGCTTACTGCTCGCCTATGGTCTGATCAGGCTCGCCACCTCACTTTTTGCAGAATTTCGTGATCTCGTCTTTGCCAAGGTCTTACAGCGTGCTATTAGACGTGTGGCAATCAAGGTATTTCGCCACCTTCATACCCTTGCACTAAGCTTCCATCTAGAACGCCAGACGGGTGGTGTCTCTCGCGATATTGAGCGCGGCACGCGCGGCATCAGTTTCTTACTGAACTTTATGCTGTTTAACATTCTGCCAACGCTACTTGAGATAGGCTTGGTATCGATTATCTTATGGGTCAGTTTCGGCCCAGCTTTCGCCATTATCACCTTTGTCACCGTCAGTCTTTATATCGTGTTGACCTTAGTCATCACCGAGTGGCGTTTAAAGTTTCGTCGCACCATGAATGAGATGGATTCGAAAGCGAACACCAAAGCCATAGACAGCCTCATTAATTACGAAACCGTTAAATACTTTAGTAACGAAGAATTTGAGAGCCAACGCTATGACGATAATATGGCCGTTTGGGAAAAAGCCGCCATTCAAAGCCAAAG
>CAYUVE010000103.1:0-8105 GCA_964447985.1 uncultured Thiotrichales bacterium | reverse complement strand
ATGATATCGCCCATGCCCTAGGGCACAAAACTATCGCAGAATGCGTAGAAAGCCCACAAGCCATCAACCTACTAAGCGACATCGGTGTTGACTACATCCAAGGATACTCAATAGGCAAACCTTTACCTGTCTCCAACCTTCATTAAAGCGTCATATTATTGCAAATAGACGCATTGGCAGCGTACTCGTCTGCGCACTGAAAACTAACCGTCATTAGATGACGCAATTTAACCCTAATATACCCAAAAAAAAGATTATTGTTGAAACTCTAGGGCACAGCCGTTACTCTAACAATTAAGGATTTGATAGGACGTCATTACGGCAGGAGGCGCCATGTCTATATACCAACCTATTGGGGAGTTGTTAGACGAACATAGAATAATACCTATAAATCGCCCGGAAGCCGGCGATATCATTTTAGAATATCTTAAAGAACTCGAAATTGAATACATATTTGGCGTACCTGGAGGCGCAATAGAACCTATATTTAGCGCTATAGCACGCGGTAAAGCGCCTAACAGCCCAAAAGCTGTCATTGCTCGACATGAAGCGGGCTCTGTGTTTATGGCAGATGGCTACGCGAGAGAAAGCGGAAAAATCGGGGTTTGCCTTGCCACTACTGGCCCAGGCGCTACCAACATGATCACTGGCGTCGCATCTGCCTACCAGGATGAGACACCAATACTTGTTATCACCGGCCAGCCTCAAATCGATCAATTTGGCAGCGACGCCGTCCAAGAATCATCGTGCACCGGAATTGATACTGTTGCAATGTTTAAACACTGTACGTGCTATAGCAGTCTTGTATCACATCCACAACAACTTGAAAGAAAACTGGTTTCCGCAGTCACAAGTGCATATCAACACATGCGGCCTGTACACCTAAGCATCCCCCTTGATATAGCACGAAGTAAATACAATCCTCTACCAAGTCGCAGAAAATTACCGCCCTTTATCAATCATTGCAATATGATTGATATCGAAATGACAGAAGAACTCTCAAAAAGATTAGTAGCCGCGTTATCCCCAGTATTTGTGATAGGCGAGGGGTGCAAAAAAGCAATAAACAGCATCTTGTCATTTAGCGAACTATCTGGTGCAAAAGTTGTTACCACACCGCAGGCCAAAGGTTTAGTTAACCCGTATCATAAAAACTTCTTCGGTGTTTGTGGATTAGCAGGGCACGATTCTGCCATGAAAGTACTAAATTCCTCAGAAACCGACCTTATTCTCGTAGTCGGCAGCACACTAGAACAATTCGCCGCGACAGGCTGGAAACCTAACGACCACGAAACACATAAAATTATTCATGTAGATTCTAATATTAATCACCTGTCCAAAACTCACTATTCGGAGTTAAACGTAACTGGGAATATAAAGTTAGTATTCGATCGACTCAACAAACTATTTGATTCAGATGAAAATCGGCTAACAACCAGAAAAAACACCAGTCAAAAGAATAGAAAAAATCTTATCCCGTTTGAACGACGCAGAAAAGATAGGCGCACCAGAACTGAAAACACGGTGCGCGATAATAGAAAGAGAGAACGACGTTGCCTTTCATCCATGAATAAACCACTTTATCGAAATTATCGATTACTCGATGAACTCAAGCACCTCGATGACAATTCACCGATAAAGCCACAAAGACTCATGTATGAACTCTCACAGCGCGCACCAGACAACACAAGATTTTTAGCCGATATTGGCAATAGTTTCCTGTGGGCGATTCATTACTTAAACCCTTACCATAAATCTGATGCAGAAAATCAGAATTATTTATATATGGGAATGGGTTTCGCTTCAATGGCGTGGACTGTTGGCGCAGCAATTGGCGTAGCACTTGCTGCGCCAGGCAAACCCGTTATATGTATAGTTGGCGATGGCGCACTACTAATGAGCGCACATGAGTTAACAACTGCCGTTCAATGCAAAATTCCAATAATATATATTGTCTTAAATGATCAAGCCTACGGTACTTGCAAACATGGTCAAAAATTAGCAGGCGCTGAATCTATCGGAGCTGATTTACCACCAATAAACTTTGCACTTTATGCTAAATCTATTGGCGCAAATGGTGTAGCAGTAAAATCGCTCGATGATTTATGCTCTATAAGCTTGTCAAAATTATCTGCTCTGAATAAACCGACTCTTATTGATATTCATATTGATGGGGACGAACCACCACCGCTATCAGAAAGACTTAAAATGCTCGCATCTGGCAGGGATTAATAGAGTTGTTCATCAGAGGTAAATAAGGCATATGGCTCGAATAGAAACAACTGGGCGATTCATGCCATCAAAAGTTATCGAAAATGAATATTTTGATAATGACAAACAAATGTTTGAATCACTATCTGAATTTCTTTGTGGCTATAAAGAAAGACGGCACGCAGACGTTGACGAGACAAATTTATCTATGGCGATAGCTGCTGCAAAAGACGCGCTATCTTTGAGCAAATACGATGCTAAAGATATTGACCTGATAACTGGCTGGATGCTTCCAAGCAATCATGTGTTAGGAGATGACTTGAATCTAATTCAAAGCGGAATCGGGGCGGCTTCAGCATCTGTACTTCCCATCAATACGACGTGCTCGTCATTTTTAACAGCACTCAACCTTGCAAACTCATTTATAGAAACTGGTCAGAAAAAAGTAGTGCTGATCGTTATTGCGGTAAATTGGACAAATTACATACTGGACAAAAGCGAACGAAATTTCTCTTTTGCTGGAGACGGCGCAGCAGCGGTGATAGTTGATGGAGAAGGACATTCACTAATTGGCATAAACGAAAAGAATAACTCTACGCCAGATGTATTTGAATCCATGAAAATGATTAATCCAATCGTTTCTAGAAAACAAGAATTCTTTACTGTGACCGAGCCTGAAAACATATCAACCGCCAAAGATCTAATTATGTTTCCTGTTTCTGTTGCGAATGAACTACTAGAAAAGCATTCAAATATAGAGGTTGACAAAGTATTTGTTCATCAAGCTGGGATAAAAATGATCCACCTATGGCTCGACAAACTAAATATCAAAAGAGATAAAGTCCGTCACACACTTGAGCTATATGCCAATATGACCGCTGCAAACATACCTGTATCCCTTGATTATTGGATTAAAAATGGGGATCTGAAACGAGGTGAAAATGTACTGTTTTTCTCACCCGCTGCAGGTGGACACTATATTGCCATTCTTTGGAAATATTAGGAACGTTTGTCTATTATTATAGCTACCCGTTAGTTCATTCTATACCCCGACTACAACACTCATTTAATATTGATGCAACTTCAATACAAGCTTCTCAACTAGATTCCTTCAAAACCGAGCCATAAGGTAAAACATCTAGTATAATCAAAGACTAAAGGTACGAATATTAAAGTCCGTCATAAAAAGCGCCGATATCTTGTGCAACAAGGAAAATATAAAAACTGAAACTACGGAGGGTGCAATGCGGGTAATCAGCGTAGCATCGCTTGTATTATGCATTTCTCTATACAGTATCTCTGCAAGTGCAGAGGAATTATCCCAGGAAGACGAATTAGATCTGCTCTATGGTGGTGAAGAATTTATTAGCCTTGCCACTGGCGCAAGCCAGCCTATTTCTCGAGCACCAGCTGTTGCCAGCGTAATCACAGCTGACGATATAAAAGCTATAGGCGCCACAGACCTTGATCATGTCCTCGAGACTGTGCCTGGGCTGCATGTCTCACGTCGAGCAAGCTTTTATAACCCGGTTTACACTATTCGTGGAATTATTTCAGACGTAAACCCTCAGGTTTTAGTTCTCATTAACGGTATACCAATTACAAACCTTTTTGGAGGAGACCGTGGCCAAATCTGGGGCGGCATGCCTGTCAAAAATATTTCTCGCATTGAGATAATCCGTGGCCCCGGCTCAGCTTTACATGGCGCTGATGCTTTTGCTGGAACCATCAATATCGTCACTAAAACGGCAGCTGAAATCAATGGTACTGAGATTGGCACTGGTGCTGGTTCTTTTGATACTCAGCGCGCATGGTTATTACATGGCTCGAGCAATAACGGGCTTGATGTAGCTTTCTCAATTCAATACCTTAGTACGGACGGACAGCGCGAAACCGTTGAATCAGATGCACAATCCGGTCTAGATACATTAATGCTGGCTCCTGCTGTTTCCAATGCTCCTGGCCCTGTCAACCTTCAAGCAGAGACCATTGATACCCGACTAGACTTAAAACGCGGCGATTGGCAATTGAGATTTGGCTACCAAGGTAGAAAAAATATTGGTACAGGCGCAGGTACTGGTCTCGCGCTTGACCCTATTGGTGATGCTGACAGCGAACGAGTAAATGCTGATATCACCTTTAATGACACGGAAATCTCGGAAAATTGGGACTTTAACGGTCAAATTAGCTTTTTTAGTACCAATCAAAAACCTGATTTAGTGCTTTCTCCACCAGGAGCATCTTTTCCAAACGGACAAACATTTGCTAACGGCGTAATTGGTAACCCTGATCTTTTTGAACAACATTGGCGTGGCAGTGCCTCCGCTTTTTACCATGGCCTTACCGACCATCGTATCCGTATCGGCGCCGGTGTTAATTTTCAAGAAATTGATGAGGTCAGAGAAACTAGAAACTTTACGCTAGACAACAACCTTCTACCAACCCCTTTAGCTGGTGGCAACGTGATTGATGTCAGCAACGACCCTAATGTTGTCTTCATACAGCCAGGCAGTCGGACAGTACAATATGCGTTCATTCAAGACGAATGGCATTTCGCTCCAGACTGGGATTTAACAGCAGGTATTCGCTGGGATAACTATTCTGATTTTGGCACGACGATCAATCCACGCGCTGCCTTAGTTTGGCAAACGGAATATAACCTCACCACAAAGCTTTTATATGGCCGTGCTTTTAGAGCTCCCTCTTTCGCTGAAACAAGAAATATCAATAACCCAGTCGCGCTAGGCAACCCAAATCTTGACCCCGAAACTATTGATACAATCGAACTGGCTTTTGATTATCACCCCACCCAAGATATCGCTACGACACTGAATATTTTCCGTTACGAAATAAGCGACATTATTCGGTTCGTTCCCAATGGAGGCGTATCTACTGCTCAAAATACTGGTGATCAACGTGGCTATGGACTTGAATGGGAAATCGATTGGAAGGTCAATGCCAAACATCAGCTACTAGCAAACTACGCTTTCCAAAATTCTACAGATGAAGATACTGATAGTGATGTTGCTAATGCACCGGAGAACCAAATCTACGTACGTAGCGATTGGGAGTTTGCTCGGGACTGGTGGTTAAACACCCAGGTAAACTGGGTAGCAGATAGAAAACGCGCTCCCGGTGATCCTCGCCCTGAAATTGACGACTTTACCTGGGTAGACCTAGGCCTAAGACATAACTTAAGAAGTTTACCTTTAGAAGTATCGTTGACAATACACAATGTTCTTGATGAAGACGCAAGAGAACCCAGCTTAAACGGAACACCCGCCCCAGCAATTGCTAACGACTTGCCACTACCTGGCATTCACGGCTTTATTAGTGTCGAATATCGTATCTAAATATGCTCCACTAACACTCCTTAATCTTTTTTAAATTATCTTTCCATCTCGCCTAGATTAGTTGTAAAGTAACCTCAGACTTAGAGAAGCAAAAGCTTCCAAAAAAACTAATAAACACAATAACTGATTAGCTAGGATGCTTTTCTTTTGGCATAAAGCCATACACCTATCGGATAAGTTGTGCTTATATGCACAGCATTCTTTCGTTTGTGTCTTTTTTTTTCTTAGCACAACCGCTCTAGCTGATGAAGAGCTAGAAATGCTCTATGCAAGTGAAGGCATGATTAGCCTACCCACTGGTGCTGATCAACCTTTATCACGCGCGCCCGCTGTTGCCAGTGTCATCACAGCAGAAGACATAGCGGCAATAGGTGCAGTAGATATTGATGATGTATTAGAAACTATACCGGGCATACATGTCGGTCGGTCGCCACGATCTAATCTACCTATATTCACTATTCGAGGAATTTTTTCAAATAATAATTCTCAAGTATTAATACTGATAAATGGAGTTCCTGCGACAAGTATCTTTCTTGGTGAGCGTGGTCAAGCTTGGGGAGGTATGCCAGTAAAAAATATATCTCGTATCGAAGTCGTTCGCGGCCCGGGATCTGCTCTTTATGGGGCGGATGCCTTCGCCGGCACCATCAATATTATTACCAAATCTGCTAAAGAAATAGATGGCTCTGAAGTTGGCGCGTCCGTAGGTTCAAATAATATTCTTTCAACCTGGTTTCTTCACGGAAAGCGAATCAATAAAACTGATGTCGCTTTTTCTATTCAGTACGCAGACAACAATAGCCGTGGCAGCATTATTAATGCCGACGCCCAAACATTACTTGATACAAGCGTTGGCACATCAGTATCCGAGGCACCTGGTCGAACAGATATTCAAAGCGAAAACTTTGATGTAAGGCTTGACCTTAAACATGGCGACTGGCAACTCCGTACCGGTTATGTACGTAGAAACAACCTAGGCACAGGTGCAGGGATTGGACTCTCTCTCGACCCTAACGGCTATGCGAACAGCACCCGTATAAACCTCGATCTGCTTTATTCTAACGATCACAGCATTAAAAATTGGCAAACAGATGCACAACTAAATTATTTTGATTTAGTTCTAATAACGAATTTAACTCTTTCCCCACCTGGAGCTCAATTCCCAAACGGAGAAATATTTCCTGACGGGGTAATCGGTCGTCCTGATATTTTTCAACGACGCATTAGCCTTGGAGGTTCCGGTTTCTATCATGGTTTCTCCAACCGTAGGATCAGAGTTGGCGCTGGAATTAATTTTAGTGAAATCTATAAAATCCGAGAAAGCAAAAACTTTTTTATCGATGAACAACTCTTTCCCGCACCCATCAACAATGACATTAGCATTGTTGATGTTAGTAATGACCCAACATTAGTTTTTCATCTACCCAGCAGCCGTACCAACCCATATATCTTTATTCAAGATGAGTGGAATTTTAACCCGGACTGGAGCTTAACGACGGGTGTACGCTGGGATCGATACAATGATATAGGGTCTACAATTAACCCCCGCATCGCCCTGGTATGGCACCCTGAGTACGATATTACGACTAAGCTACTCTATGGTCGTGCTTTTAGAGCGCCATCATTTGCCGAGCTGCGCAATCTAAATAATCCTGTCGCATTAGGTAACCCCGACTTAGAACCCGAAACCATCGATACCTTTGAACTTGCAACCACCTATGACCCTAGTGATCATATTACGACAAACATTAATATTTTTTATTATCAGTGGCGGGATATTATTCGCTTCGCTCCTAGCGGAACTGGCATAACACTGGCGCAAAATATCGGCGAACAAACCGGCTTTGGTCTGGAACTGGAATCACAATGGCAGATCCATTCCAGGCTTAATATACTCATGAATTATGCTTATACCAAAGCCACTAATGAGGAAACAAATAGTGATGCAGCGAACGCTCCGCAGCAACAATTCTATTTTCGAAGTAGTTGGATCTTTGCCGATAACTGGTGGTTGACCACCCAACTAAACTGGGTTGCCGATAGAAAGCGTGAGCGCGATGACCCACGCGACGAAATAGATGATTTTTTATGGCTAGATTTGGGCTTGCGCCATAAGCTAAGAAATATACCGCTGACCTTGTCTCTCACTATCCGTAATGCGCTTGATCAGGATGCGCGCGAACCAACGCTAAATGGTGATCCTGCACCGCCCATTCCTAATGATTTACCACTACCCGGCATACATGGCTTTTTCAGTGTCGAGTATAAAATCTAGCTCGCCAGTTGTTCTAAGTCTTCTTGATGCTCTTCCATTGGTAATGGGATGGTGAAGTAAAAGCTTGTGCCTTTACCTTCTTCGCTTTCAACATTGATGGTCGCACCCATTAAAGTGCATAAACGTTGTGATATGGTGAGACCCAAGCCAGTGCCACCAAAAGTTTTGGTCGTGGTCATATCGGCTTGTCTGAATGCTTTAAAGATACGCGCTTGCTGAGCTTGGTTCATACCAATGCCGGTATCACTTACGGAGCATGCTAAAGC
>CAYUVE010000102.1:0-8178 GCA_964447985.1 uncultured Thiotrichales bacterium | reverse complement strand
CTGATACCCACGCTAGATAAATTCAATATTGAAGGCGATAACATCAGCGTAGCCAGCGGTAAACCGATTTATTTCGATCTCGGCGGCTTTGCCAAAGGCATTATCGTTGACCACGCAATCGAGACCTTGCGCGAGCAGGGCGTAAGCAATGCGATTATTAATGCCGGTGGCGATCTACGCGCAATCGGCAACGCAGGGAACCGCCCTTGGCGTATCGGCATTCGCCATCCGCGCGACCTTGGTGTCTTTGCCTCACTGACTATCGAGAATGACGAAGCCGTATTCACCTCGGGAGACTATGAGCGCTATTTCGAATATGGCGGCCAGCGCTACCATCACATCTTGGATCCGCGTAGTGGTTATCCAGCAAGCGGTATTGCTTCGGTTACCATTGTCCATAGTGATGGCGCCACAGCCGATGCTGCAGCAACCGCATTGTTTATTGCCGGTATAGAGCAATGGAAGACAGTTGCTAGCTCAATGGGTATCAGCCATGTCATGATTATCGATGTCGATAACAATGTCCTCATCACGCCCGAGCTTGCACAACGTATGCAATATGAAACCGATCCATTACCTAAAACCACGGTTGTCTCGTTGCCATGACCCGTGGTGATAGTTTAATAATCATCATAGCTATTGCCGCCTTACCGTTTCTCTATATGCAGTATTGGGGCCCCACCCATCGTGGCACCGAAGTGAATATCCAAGTCGCTAACCAAGAGCCTCAACTACATTCATTGCTACGCGATCAAACCTTATCTATCGACGGCCATCTCGGCCAAAGCTTGATTCAAATCAGATCAGGCAAAGCCGCCTTTATTGCGTCACCGTGCAAAAACAAGCAGTGTATTCATAGTGGCTGGCTAAGCCGAAATGGTGCTACCAGCGCTTGCCTTCCGAACCGAATTAGCTTGAGCGTACTCGGCAAAGGCATCGCTCGCTATGACAGCATTAACTTCTAAAGACTGATTTAATGTCCACGCTTATCTCCACCCAGCGTCAAGACCACATCATCGCCTGGTTCGCCGCACTGGCTATCGCCATTCACGTATTAGAAAGCGCCATACCTAGTCCCATTCCAGGCATAAAAATCGGTTTGGCCAATATCGTCACCGTTGTCGTATTGCTACGCTTTGGCTGGCAAACCGCAGCCTGGGTTTCATTGCTGCGCGTTATCGTCGGCAGTCTTATCATTGGCAGTTTTTTATCGCCGACTTTTGTCCTTAGCCTGGGCGGCGCCTGTGCAAGCCTCATCGCCATGGGCATAGCAGCAGCCCTTTTAAAACAAAGACTTAGCGCCATGGGCTATAGCCTCATTGCGGCCATCGCCCATATCATGGCGCAGTTTTGGATCGCATATTTGCTATTTATTCCGCACGATGCCTTATTCCACCTACTGCCAGTACTGGTAACGGTCGCTATTATTACTGGTATTTTCAATGGTAGTCTTGCTTTAGCAATACAAAAACGACTCGATTCGTAACGATATGAGCCATGCAGTTTCAATAAATCATCAGGGCGATCACCTCACGCTAACCCTGTTTTTCGCCCTGTTATTTCATGCCTTTGTTGTCTTAGGCATTAGCTTTTCGCCACAAGATTATTCCCAAACCCCACGACATACGATGGACATTACCCTAGTCCACCAAGCTAGCGAACAAGAACAAAACGATGCAAAAGTGCTAGCTCAAGCCAATCAAGACGGCGGTAACGAAGCGCTGCAAGAACAAACCTCCGCAGCACCCACAACGCAATCATTGCCAACACCCGCGCCGACACCGGTTCAGCAACTTCGCCCGGAAAGCGCGCCGCCGGTCAGCAAGCAGCAAACCAATACTATCGCTGTTAAAAAAGAACAAGGCAGCGTCCAAGAGCGCACACCTGAAAAAAATGTCGAATTAGAAAAACCCTTACCTAGCGCTGACGAGCTGGTGTCCAAAAGCCTGGCGATGGCCAGCATCAGCAGCGAAATTGATCAGTTCCGACCCGCGCAAAGCAGCGGCGAACGCCGTCGCCATATCACCACTAAAACAAAAGAGTTTCGTGATGCCGCCTATTTTGAATCCTGGCAAAAGAAAATAGAAAAAATTGGTAACCTCAACTATCCCGAAGAAGCCCGTCGGCGTAAACTCAGCGGCAAACTCAAGCTCGACGTCGGCCTACATCCGGACGGCACAGTAGAAAGTATTACCATCGTAAAATCGTCTGGCAAAAAACTGCTTGATGATGCCGCCATTCGCATCGTTAAACTCGCCGCCCCCTTTGCACCATTCCCCAAGGAAATGCGCGCCGATACTGACGTATTAGTGATTAGTCGAGTATGGGAATTTGCAGGTAGCGGTAGTTTTTCTTCAAAGTAATTCACTCATATATCGAGAACAAATTTGAAAGGAATTGAGTCGATCAAGACCTTGCTTACTGAGCTAACGTTTGAAGCAAGACAAGCTTCTCATATTGAAATAGCAGCCGAGCTTGAAATATGTCTGGCAGGGTTAGAGGATCCTAACAAAACTTTAGAGTCTCTAAAACAATTGAAGGAACTCTGCAATATCAAGTCTTTAGGGGATCTGAACATAGAATCTAGCCCTGGTTGGGAATGGCCAAATAAAGTTGGGCGATTAAGCAAGAAATGTAACCAACTAATCAGCGCGTATGCAAAAAACAATCTATGATCAAGGATTATTGTTCAGTCACGAGTCGTATCAGCACACTGAATATCTCCCCAATCACACACTTCAATACTCTCAATGACAACTTGCGTGCTAGCATTAAACACCCGATACTAGAACTTGTTTCAAAATGTAGCGAGCGCAGTGGAGACAAGGCAAAAATGATGAAAAAGCGGAGTTTACACGCAGTAAATGAGCATTTTGGAATCATTTTTAACGCAGTATCGACAAGCACAGTAATTTTGAGGCAAGTTCTAAAGATATGAATGAAAAACTAGAACTGAGCAACCAATTTCTAATTGCCATGCCATCGCTAGAAGACCCTAATTTTTCGCGTAGTGTCACCTATATTTGCCAACATAATGATGAAGGCGCGATGGGAATAGTGATTAACCAACCTCTGGCTTTAACTTTAGGCGAAGTACTCAACGATATGGAGCTTACCGCTGCTGAAGAATCCATTAACGATTCCTCTGTTTTTCTCGGCGGCCCCGTGCAGTGTGATCGCGGCTTTGTCCTCCACCAACCCGTGGGTGAATGGGAAGCCACACTCAATATCAGTGATGAAATTGGCATTACTGCCTCGCGCAGTATTTTAGAGTCCATCGCTGCCGGTAAAGGACCAAAACAACGCATCATCGCGCTCGGTTATGCTGGTTGGGGGCCTGGCCAGCTGGAAGAAGAAATGTTAGCCAATAGCTGGCTTAGCGGCCCAGCAGATAGCGAGATTATTTTTGATCTTCCCGTGGAACAACGCTGGCAAGCTGCGGCGACAAAAGCAGGTATAGATATTACACGCTTATCAGGTGAGGCCGGCCACGCATGAACCCAGGGCAGCGAACCCTGTTGGGGTTTGATTTCGGAACCCGTTGTATCGGCGTAGCGGTAGGCCAGGAAATCACCGGCAATACCCAACCCCTCGTGACTTTGCAAGCCAACGATGGCGAACCACAATGGAATGAGATCGGCAAATTAATTGATACCTGGCGGGCCGATGCACTGGTCGTTGGCATTCCCTTAGACCTTGATGGCAGCCGACAAGAAATGACCGAGCGCGCCGAACATTTTGCGCAAGAACTCGCTAATCGTTTTAGTATGACCGTCTACCATAGTGATGAACGCCTGACCTCTATGGAGGCGCGCAACCACCTACCGAGCAACACCAAAGCCAAACAACGGCGTGATGACTGGCAACGCAAAGCCATTTTGGACCAAATTGCCGCGCAGCTCATATTAGAAACTTGGCTTTCCGATCCTCAAGCCGCTAAATACACTAGCGCAGAAACAGAGAAAACTGATGGAGCTTAAGTCGCCAGAACAATTGTTGGCAGATATGTGCCAACAACTTCAAACACATCTTGCAGCACGAAGCATCGACGACCCCGCCATGGTCGGTATCCATACCGGCGGCGTCTGGGTAGCCAATGCACTGCATAGCATGCTCGACATTCGTGAGCCCTTGGGTACCTTGGATATTTCGTTTTATCGCGATGATTTCAGCCGTATCGGCATGAGCCCCGAAGTTAAACCATCCAAACTCCCCTTCAGCGTTGATGATCAGCATATTATTCTGGTTGATGATGTCTTATATACGGGCCGTACCATTCGTGCTGCGCTCAACGAATTATTCGACTACGGTCGACCCGCTAGTGTCACACTGGCGACGATGATTGTTCGTGGCGGCAGAGAAATCCCTATTAGTGCCGATGTTTCTGGCTGCCAACTCGAGCTTGCGCCCGGTCAACAAATTAAGCTTAAAGGGCCTGACCCACTAAGTATTAGCATTGTCGAGGTCACAGAGAGTTAATGCCTGTGTATAATGTCGCCACGCCATGAAGCAGCGACATCTTCAACTCGACAATAACAAGCGCCTACGTCACTTTCTGACAACCGAAGGCCTGAAACGCGATCTTCTTGTAGAAATCCTCGATACCGCTGAGTCGTTTACCAGTATTACCAATCAGCAGGTTAAGAAAGTCCCACTACTGCGCGGCAAAACCGTAGTCAATCTGTTTTTTGAATCCAGCACACGCACGCGTACCACTTTTGAACTCGCCGCAAAACGCTTATCCGCCGACGTATTAAGTATTAATGTGCCAGCGTCGGCTGCAAACAAGGGCGAAACCTTACTCGATACATTGCGCAATCTCGAAGCCATGCATTGCGATATGTTTGTCGTCAGGCATCCCAGCAGCGGCGCTGCACATTTTATTGCTGAACATTGCGCACCGCATATCAGCGTACTGAATGCCGGTGATGGCCGTCACGCGCATCCGACCCAGGCCATGATTGATATGTTTACCATCCGGCGACATAAAAAAGAATTTCATAATCTTTCTGTTGCCATCGTCGGTGATATTTTGCACTCGCGCGTCGCACGCTCACAGATTCATGCGCTGAGCACCTTAGGCGTACCGGATATTCGCGTGATCGGTCCGCGGACATTAATCCCCGCCGATGCTCACACTTTGGGTGTACACGTCTTCCAAGACTTAGAAAAAGGTTTAAAAAACGTCGATGTCGTGATCATGTTGCGTCTGCAGCGCGAACGCATGAGCAGCGCTTTATTACCTAGCGAACATGAATATTTTCAGCTCTATGGCTTGACGCTGGAAAAACTTGCCTTAGCCAAGCCCGATGCCATTGTCATGCATCCTGGCCCCATTAATCGTGGCGTAGAAATGGACTCTGCCGTTGCTGATGGCGAACACTCTGTGATCTTGCAACAAGTGAGTCATGGCACCGCCATTCGTATGGCCGTCATGTCCATGACCTTACAGCCAAGCACCGAGGAGTCGCCATGAGTGCTTTAGGCCAGCGCATACATATTCAAGGCGGCACCGTTGTCGATCCTAAAAACGATATTCAAGAACCATTGGATGTTTTTGTCGCCGACGGCAAGATACTTGCCGTTAGTCAAGAACCACCAGAAGGCTTTACCGCCGATATCGTTATCAATGCATCACAACAAATCGTATGTCCGGGCTTAGTCGATCTTTGTGCCCGCCTGCGTGAACCTGGCTTTGAATACAAAGCGACTATCGCAAGCGAAACACAAGCCGCCACCGCTGGCGGCATTACCTCGATCTGTTGTCCACCAGATACCCAACCGGTCATCGA
The DNA here is from genome assembly GCA_964447985.1 of uncultured Thiotrichales bacterium. Taxonomy (GTDB): domain Bacteria; phylum Pseudomonadota; class Gammaproteobacteria. Next base: position 2,386 of record CAYUVE010000102.1, on the reverse strand, counting down.
CACACCTGCTGTGGCCACACTCGTCCACGATAAAGCCGAGGAACTTGGCACAACCAGCGTTTACACCCTCGGCGCATTAACACAGGAACTTGATGGCGCACGATTAAGCGAAATGGGATCTCTAAAACGTGCGGGCTGTGTAGGGGTTAGCAATGCTTATGCACCGTTTAAAAACAGCCTTATTCTGCGCCATGCGCTAGAGTACGCGGCCAGCCACGATCTCGTTGTCTATCTCCATGCTGAGGACATCGACCTGCGTAATGGTGGCTGTGTACATGAAGGCCAAATCAGTACGCGCTTAGGTTTAGCCGGCAATCCAGCCGCTGCCGAAACCGTAGCCGTCGGCCAGATACTCGCCTTAGTTGAACAAATTGGTGTTCGCGTACATTTCTGCCGTTTATCCACGGGTCGTGCGGTGCAAATGGTTTCACGCGCACAATATAGCGGCGTACAAGTCACTGCCGATGTCAGCGCGCATCAACTGCATCTCAGCGATATGGATATTGGTCATTTCAATAGCAACTGTCATGTCTCACCGCCCTTACGCAGCTTACGTGATCGTGACGCACTGCGTACTGGGCTAGCCAGCGGCATAATCAGCGCGATATGTTCCGACCATCAACCGCATGAAGCCGATGCCAAGCTCTCTCCATTCCCAATGACAGAACCTGGTATATCAGCTATCGAAACCTTACTGCCACTTAGTTTACGGCTGGTTAACGATGGCACCATCGAATTGATGCCATTGATTGCGTCACTGACATCCAAACCCGCCGACTTACTCGGCATCGATGCAGGCAGCTTAAGCGTGGGCAGCCATGCTGATATTTGTATCTATGACCCAGAACGCCAGTGGCAACTCACTCAAGATACCTTACGTAGCCGCGGCCAAAACACGCCGATGATGCATTGGGAATTCCAAGGCCAGGTGACGCATACATTACGCCACGGCAAAATCGTTTTTCAATTAAACTAGCACCATGAAGCATCCAGAATACCGCGGCTCAATCGCCGTCGAAGACGCCACCGTTATCAGTCATCAACGCTTTGACGCCGATCAATATATTTTAAGATTGGCATCACCGCGCTGCGCCGAGCGCGCCGAGCCCGGCAGCTTTTCGCATCTACAATGTGGGCCAGACTTACCTATGCGCAGACCGTTATCGATAATGCGCACTAGCAAACAAGAAGGTTGGGTTGAATACCTTTATCGTGATGTTGGCTTAGGCACCCATCATCTCGCACAACGACAAGCCGGCGAGACCATCAGTACCATGGGGCCTATCGGTAAACCGTTTAGCTCATCAGATGACAAACCCACGCCTTTGCTTATCGGCGGTGGTGTCGGTATACCACCGATGATTTTTCTTGCCGAACAACTGAAAGCACAAGGTAAATCGCCTTTAGTATTAATGGGCTCCGAAGTGCCTTACCCATTTGATACCGAAGCCTCAAAACTCGATGTCGCTGGGCTTGATGAAGATCCGAATTATGCCATTAAACTACTCGAAGAGATGAATGTACCCAGCCGCCTTGCTAGCCTACAAGATTACAAAGGCTGCTATAAAGGTTATGTTACCGATCTTGCACGCGCGCATCTCAAAGCATTATCAGCAGATGAATTACAACAAGTCGAAATCTTTAGTTGTGGACCGCACCCAATGTTAGACGCTTGTGCCAAGCTCGCACGTGAATTTTCCTTAGACTGCCAAGTCTCGTTAGAAGAATATATGGCCTGCGCCGTAGGCGGCTGTGCAGGTTGTGTCGTCGAAGTACAAACAGAATCAGGCCCAGCCATGAAACGGGTTTGTGTCGATGGTCCGGTGTTTGAAGCCGATCAGGTATTTCCTGGTTAACTATACTGCCACCTCTTAAATTAACTTTCTCCTCAGTCACTGTAGCCCGGATGTAACCTATGTGGAATCCGGTAAACACTTTCGATTCATGCACCTGGATTCCGCTAACACTCCATCCAGGCTACAAACTATTGAAGTCGCACTTCTGAATATCTCATATATCTAAGGTCACCTTGAGATTCCAATTTCCCTGCTTCGACAAGCTTCTTAATCCTCATAGAGAAGAAAATATCTGGCAAATCCCAAAGGTCATCATCAAATTCATTCATTGTTAAAGCAACCACCATCGCAACCTTGCGCCATTTATGTTGTACATGACTTAGAATCACTTTATCAACGTCTAACAAAGTCTCCGATGAGAGACTTTCAACGGTATTTTTTTGCTCCGCTGTTAACTCACCGTCAGGTTGTACGTCATGATCAATTTCAGATTTTAGACTTGGATCTAACTCAAATAGATGCAAACGAATCGCCATAATATGGCCAAATGCTTTAGCTATGCTCCGAACATGATCTTTTTCTGGTTGCAG
>CAYUVE010000101.1:0-8214 GCA_964447985.1 uncultured Thiotrichales bacterium | reverse complement strand
TCTTCTACACTCGCCATCGGCGGCCCATGTGCCAACCATCTGCGTAGCTTGGCTAGGTCATGCCGATCACCGCAGGCTATCACTTCTACTCGACCATCAGGCAAGTTTTTAGCGTGCCCCGTCAAGCCTAAGGCCACGGCTTGTTGACGTGTCGAAGCACGAAAGAAAACACCTTGCACCCGGCCTGATACAATACAACGCATACACTGAGACATCAGGCTATATTAACCATCCACAACGACAAGAAACAATCATTAATTATGAATAGTTACCGCGTAGAAGCAGATAGCTTAGGCGAACTTAAGGTACCGGCCGAGGCCTGGTATGGCATACAAACCGCTCGCGCGGTTGAAAACTTTCCGATTAGTGGGCGCATGCCTGATCGCGACTTCGTCCTTGCGCATGTGACGGTCAAACGCGCAGCGGCAATCGCCAACAATCAGCCCAAATGGTTAGACGATCAAGCTTGCCAAGCCATCGTCGATGCCTGCGATAAAATCCTTGCTGGTGAATACATCGATCAATTCGTCGTTGATCGTTTCCAAGCTGGCGCCGGTACTAGCCACAATATGAATAGCAACGAGGTGATTGCTAACTTAGCCAATGTTGCCTTGGGTGGTGAACGTGGTATCTACACACCCGTTAACCCCAATGACCATGTCAACATGGGGCAAAGCACTAATGACACCATTCCCACCGCTATTCGTTTAACGGCGTTAAAAAAATTACCGCGTTTATTAGACGCTATTGAAAGCATGGCGGCCGAATACGCACGACTCGCTGGCGAAAACCAAGACAGCGTTAAAAGCGCGCGCACCCATCTACAAGATGCCGTACCGACCACGATAGGCCGTGAATTCGACGCCTATACCTGGATACTACGCCGTTGTGGCAAGCGCTTAGCCGATTGCAAAACAGCCTTATGTGAAATTGGCTTAGGCGGTAGCGCTGCCGGCACAGGGCTAAATACCTCTCCTGACTATGCTAAGCGAGTCGCCGCTGAATTAGCGCGCTTGACGGGAGAACCTATTGTTGCGGCAGAGAGCCTGGTTGGCCAGATGCAGTCAATGACAGACCTACAAGCCTTATCATCTGAGATTCGTAATCTCACTCTAGAAGTCACACGTATTTCTAATGATATGCGTTTACTGGCTTCTGGTCCGCGCACAGGTCTTGGCGAGATTCATCTACCTGCGGTACAACCGGGTTCCAGTATCATGCCCGGCAAAGTTAACCCGGTGATGTTTGAAATGCTTAATCAGGTTTGCTATCAAATACTCGGGCAAGATCACGCTATTGCGAATATGACTCAGGCTGGGCAACTCGAACTTAATGTCATGATGCCCGCACTAGGCTCAGCATTGTTCGATGCTATGGATTGGCTAACCAATGCCATCAACGCTGCAACAGAGAAAAACCTAAAAGGCATTACGGTCGATCAAGCCCGCTGTGCGGAATTTTTACACACTAGTGTCGCGCTTGCGACGTTGCTTAACACACATATTGGTTATGCTGCCGCCGCCGAACTTGCCAAGGAATCTGAAAAATCCGGTCGCAGCGTTAAAGAAATTGTGGTTGAGAAAAACTTAATGCCTGCGGAAGAATTTGATGCCATTGTGCTCAAAGCTGCTAGAGACGGTATTGTTGAATAAAGATCATGACGGAGTGAATGATGAGTGTAACGATTTACCATAACCCACGATGTTCTAAATCTCGCCAAACCTTGGGCCTACTTCAAGAAAAAGGCATCGAACCCGAGATTATTGAATACTTAGACACGCCACCCAGCGCCAATAAACTCAAAGAAATTTTAAAAATGCTTGGCAAAGAACCGCAAGAGCTCATGCGCAAAGGCGAAGCGATTTACAAAGAGCTGGGTTTAAAAGACAGCACGATGACCAAAGCCGAACTGATCAAAACCATGGTAGAAAACCCTAAACTTATTGAACGTCCTATTGTGATTAATGGTGATAAAGCCGCCCTAGGTCGCCCACCTGAAAACGTGTTAGATATTTTATGAAAAAAATCCTAGTGCTTTATTACAGCCGTTATGGCGCCACAGCTCAGATGGCCAACCTAATTGCTCGCGGTGTCGAAGAAGTCGAGGGTATGGAGGCTGTCATTCGAACCGTGCCCTCTGTTTCAGCAAACTGTGAAGCCACGGAAAGCGATATTCCTACAGATGGCCCACCCTATGTCACACATGATGACTTAGAAGACTGTGCCGGCCTTGCACTTGGCAGCCCAACGCGCTTTGGCAATATGGCCTCAGCCATGAAGTATTTTATTGATAGCACTAGCCCGCAATGGATGTCAGGCACATTGATTAATAAACCCGCCTGTGTGTTTACCTCAACCGCATCAATGCATGGCGGGCAAGAAAGCACCTTGTTATCTATGATGAATCCATTAATCCATCATGGCATGGTCATGGTTGGCTTACCCTATTCCGAACCTGCGCTAACAAGCACACTTACTGGGGGAACACCTTACGGTGTCAGTCATCTTGCCGGACATGACGGTAAAAACCCAATCAGTGAAGATGAAAAAACGCTTTGTATCGCCCAAGGAAAACGGCTTGCTGAGATTGCTTATAAGCTACTCTGAGCTAACAAGATATCAATTTTAGGCATTTTTATAATGCCAAATTTATCCAATACCTTACCTTTATAATCATTGCTTTAAAAAATAATATTTGGGAATAACAAGAATGGAAAATAACCCTTATCAATCACCAGATAGCAACTTAAGTGGCAACCATAAGATACTCGTTAACCCAGTTCTAACATCAAAAACACTATTTAAGATTTTTTTCGTTGGCTTTCTATATAGCATCGGCCCATTACTCATTATCAATGGCATCTATGACCTAGCAACTGGCTCTGAGAGCATTATTACATTTAATGATGAGCGACTTTCAGGGCTATCTGGTTTTATTGGTGTAATAATAGCGATACCAATCTTTAGTTTGATATGCGCTATCGGGACATGGTTATTTGTCAGCCTGGGGTTATGGCTACACGGGTTTATAAAGCCGGTTCGACTAGAGTTTAAGTAATTCAGCTAATAATCTTGCTAAGAAACAACTACTATCAACCAGCCAAGCTCTCGGTCATTACACTTTCATTCATCAAGTCAGAAAATTCATTTGCTGGAATAGGTTGACTAAAATAATAACCTTGAGCCAAGCTACAACCGCTATTGCGCAAAAACTCTAACTGATCTTGAGTTTCAATACCTTCTGCTACCACCGTTAAATTTAGGTGATTTGCCATAGCAATAATCGCCTCGCAAAGCGCCGCATCTTCTGGATCACTGGTTACATCATTAACAAATGAACGGTCAATTTTTACAATATCTACTGGAAAGCGCTTTAAATATCCTAATGAAGAATAGCCGGTACCAAAATCATCAATGGCGATCTTAACACCCAATTTTTTAAATAGTCTTAGCTGCTTGCCCGGCTCCACTCGATCGTCCATGAATATATTTTCAGTAATCTCTAAGTTCAAACGTGAAGATAGTTTTGTATGCTTAATCAAAAGTTTCTGCAATTTAGCTGCAAACTGTGTGGATCTAAACTGAACTGTAGAGACATTGACAGATAAACTCTCTAAACACAAACCTTGCTTTGCCCACTTATCAAAATCCTCAGCCGCCTGGTTTAGCACCCATTCTCCGATAGGCACAATCAGACCACTTTCTTCAGCCAATGGAATAAATTGGTCTGGGGGGATCAAACCTTGCTCAGGAGACTGCCAACGAATTAGCGCCTCTGCGCCGATAAGTTTACCGCTACTGATATTCGCCAAAGGCTGATAGTGAAGCTCAAACTCCTTGTTTTTAATTGCCCGACGTAACGACTCTTCCAGTTCTACACGGGCTTGCGCTTCTTGATTCATTTCCCAGGTAAAATAACTGTAATAGTTACGCCCACCATCTTTAGCTCTGTACATTGCCGTATCGGCATTTCTAAGCAATGTGCCGGCGTTATCACCATCTTGGGGAAATAAGGTAATACCTATGCTTGCAGAGAGGTGCGACTCTCTATTATCAAGCAAGTAAGGTAGGGACAACTCATGGAGTACCTTACTTGCAACCATCGTCGCCGAGGCACTTTTTGTTATACCCGGTAATATGATAGTAAACTCGTCACCACCGAGACGGCTGACAGAATCAGAATCTCTAACACAGGTTTGAATGCGTCGCGCTGCCTCCTGCAACAAACGATCACCCACCTCATGACCACGCGTATCATTAACATCTTTGAAGCCATCGAGATCAACAAAAAGCAAAGCCACCATGTTCTCATCTCTGCGCGCTTGGCTGATTGCTTGCTCAAGCCTGTCCATAAACAAACTTCGGTTTGGAATACCGGTTAAGCCATCAATATTTGCCTTATGCCAAATACGTTCCTCATAACCGATTCTCTCTTTAATTCTTTGCTGCCAATAACGGCCTGCCACCCATATCGCGCCCATACCCATCGCCCAGACTATCCCAAACATAAGCCATAGTCTTTGTTTACGCTCTGCGGCCACTTCGTTATAAGAAGCTAAGGGAACCGATACGCCAACAGCACCTAGAATATCGCCGAGTTTGAAACCTTGATCTATATGGCACTTCAAACAGCCTTCCGTCGCTCTCATAGGCTGTATGAGACGCATAAATGGCTCACCATCGATAATATCAATTTCAAACTTCTCTTTTGCTCCCTGACTGAATGCTTCTAGTGCGCCGGCTTCCCAAGCATCAGGTAGATTTAATGGGTTCAATGGAGTTTGACTAACTAAGCGACCTTTTAAGCCATAAAGCTCATCGTAATCTTGCATAATTTGTAACAACATGGATGCAGGATTAATTAGAGTCAGCTCTTTTCCGTCTACGGTTGTGATATCCCGATAAGGGAGATGTGAAATATAAGGATCGGGTTCAGCGTGTTCACTTATGGGAACATAAACACCACCATGTTTTGCACCCCACTTTCTAAATGCCTCATCTTTAGTAAAATGCGCGACAGCTTCTTTACGAGCAAGCTGCATCATCACATTTTCGACATCATTCAATATCCAGGCAAGTACTCCACCAACAATAGTCGCCCAAACTATTGCAGCAGCAATAAGTTGGACACGCCAGCGACGATGGTCAACTTGTATTGGTATTACTGATGAATATTCGGCCATGACAATCCTTGCCAAAAACAAGACAATCTACTCTTGATATTTTCGGCAAGTTAAAAATTAACTTTATCTATCAATTACATAGCGTATAGCTATAAGCAGTGCCATAAAGTCTTTAGTTAGAATAAAATCAATGCTTTATAAGTCTCATATCTCCCCGACGTAATCATGACGACGTACTCTAATCCTCCTCAAATTATTACGCTTTCCAGCGGTTATGCACTCAGTTACCAATTATTTGGCATCACAGATGGCTTCCCGGTGCTTTATTGCCATGGCTTACCCGGGTCTAGACTCGAGGCACGGCTCGCTGACCAGGCCGCAAAAGATCTTGAACTGAGCATTATCGCTGTCGATCGACCAGGCTTTGGTCAATCTGACTTTCAGCCCAATAGAAAAATGTCAGACTGGGTAGACGACATTCGTGAGCTTATGGAGAAACTAGGATATAAACAGTTTTCAGTCATAGGAATATCAGGTGGCAGTCCTTATGCGATGCTTTTAGGTGAGCATATGCATACATCGATTTATCGGCTCGGGCTTGTCGCGGGTCTAGGTGATTTATCACAAGCAAACTACCGAGAAAATATAGAATCAGGGCTCAGAGCTTTTATCAATGTGACAGGTAAAATTCCTAAATTTAGTTATTTATTTAATTCCACGATCACCTACTACTTTATGAGAGCCTTACCTAAGTTCACCTTAAAACTAGCGCTTAGCCAAGGCCCACAAATCGATCGAGACATTGTATCAAAGTCCTCAACACAGCGTGTAATACTAGAATCTTTTCTAGAAGCAATAAAACAGGGTGGACAAGGTGCCGCCTGGGACTTCTACCTTGCAACAAACCAGTGGCAAGCCGCACCTGAAAATGTAAAAACTGAAACGTATTTATGGCATGGCAAACTTGACACCACCGTACCTCCCGTTATGGCATATGACCACGCTAAACGCATACCCCATTGTCAGGCTCAGTCTTTAGACAATGAAGGTCATTTCTCCTTACCGATAGTGCATATGCATAGCATTCTGGCAACGCTGGCACCACAGACTTAATCCCAACTTAACTTTAAGCCCAGGTAGGCATTTCGCTCTGGGTCAGGCTCAAAAAATCGACCGCCAAAGGCATTAATCCGAATATTACCAATGTATTCCTTATCAAACACATTATTGATGCCTGCAACGATTTCGTATTGAATATTCGTCTCTTTAAGTGTGTAGGCAAATCGCAAATCCACAACACCATAACCAGCAGCAGCTACCGTATTAGCATTATTGACATAACGTTGACCTACAGCACGAAAATTACCACCGAATAACCAATCACGATTTTGATACGCGATATTCAATGCAAACTGCTGCTGCGGAATACCAGGTAGCTGGTTTCCATTAAGCGACTCATTATCTAAAACAAACTCAGTGAAGCGATTATTAGCATAACTGTAACTACTCTTAATACGCCAGTATTGACCAAGTTGATGATTACATTCCAACTCAATACCACTGCGTCGTGTTTCTCCAGCATTTTGAAAAAACACTCTGCCTGGCTGGCTATCTAGCTCAAACGGAATAAGCTCGTCATCACTTTCGATGACATAGACGCTTATGGCATATGACGAGGCCTGATCGAACTGGCCTTTTAGTCCCAATTCGGCATTGATCGCCGTTTGCGGCTGCAAGGCTTGGTTAAATCCAATCCCATCGGGATCGGCAAGCTCTGTCGTCGTCGGCGTTTCGAAAGAACTAGACAAATTTACGAACACCTTATGACGATCGCTCAGCGAATACGTAGCGCCGGTGAAATAACTTATCTCATCGAAATCAATTCGACCTGACTCATCCAGCTGCCCGATCAGTGGCCTTTGATTCACCTTAAACGAAGAATTATCATAGCGCACACCTAGCGTGAGAACAGTTTTCTCTGTCGGCTGGATCACTTGATGAGCATAGGCCCCTAGGCTCGAAACACGCTCGTCTTGGTCGAGGGCCAAGTTTCCTCTAAGCCCTTGCAAATTATCAAAACGTTTTCGCTCATCACGTTGCAACTCTGCATTAAACCCGACAACAAACCTACTTCCCATCGCCTTAGATAAAAAACTATCGTCGCTATACTGCAAACCAATACCGGCAACAAACCGATCAAGATCAACCATTCCTGCAGCTTCAAACGGCAAACGGTTTTGAAAATCACGCTGCGTGGCGTAGGCATTCATAGTCAGCAATGCCTCATTAGCCAGCGAGTGATCATAGCTCACTGTCAAACGCTGCTGCGTAACGTCTTCTCCGGCATCAAACAATAAATTTTGTACCCGCGCTTGTCGCCGATTCACTCTGACATCTTCAGCCGTAATGCCTCCGGGGTCTTGCGATTCAGGAGAATCAATACCACTGAAACTAATATTTAGAACCCCATCTCCCGCGTCATAACGCCATTTTGTATTGAAACCGATACTCTCCGTCGCCGCGTGATCACGATAACCCTCTAACTCCAAGCGTCTTAGACTAAAGGCAAAACCATGATTATTCGCTCGCGTGCTAAACCCAAGCCGAGTTTGATTAAAATCAAAGGCACCTAACTGCTGTGAAAAAGAAAAACGTGGCAGATCAGATATGTCTTTAGTCTTAAGTCTAATGACACCCCCGGAAGCATTACCATATAAAGCTGAAGACGCACCACGCAATACTTCTATACTGTCGATATCAGCAAGATCGATCGCATCAAGCTGAGTTTGACCGTCCGGCAAGGTCTCGGGCACATCATCGACTAAAAACCGTATTCCACGCACACCAAAACTTGAACGCGCGCCAAAACCACGAATAGATATTCTTAAATCTTGAGCGAAGTTATACCGACTCTGAAAAAATACGCCTGGAACAGTACTTAAGAATTCATCAAGCCCTAGCTTCTGGTAACTTTGTGCTGTTTCTGAGAGCTCTACTACGGAAATTGATGCAGGCACTTCATTGATTTCCTGATCTATTCTTGTCGCCTCTACAACAATTGGATCAAGCGCTATGCTTTGTACCGCTATAG
>CAYUVE010000100.1:0-8267 GCA_964447985.1 uncultured Thiotrichales bacterium | reverse complement strand
TTTTTTGCTTAGCTTAGGCTGCTGGTAGATCTTCAGCACCAATCACACCGCCGTCGTCACGTGTAATGACGATGGTTGCAGAACGGGCACGTACACCAGCTTCACCTAATGCTGTTGCATCACGGCTATCATTAGGCCAGCCACCAGTTAGAACTAACTCACCGGCATCGTTAAACTCAGCGCCATCACCTGGATGCTGGATGTTGATGAGTAAAGAACGACGATCTGGTGTCATATAGATACCCGTGATTTCACAATCAACAGGACCAACTAAGAAGCGACGTAGATTTTGGCTAACGCGCGCAGCATCATCGGCTCTAAATCCACCATCACCGACATTACCTGGTAGGGCAGCTAGCATTTGGTTGTTTCCGTTTGGCTGACCACCGTCAGTTTGAATCCATAATACTGAAGCTAGGTCAAAGTAAAGGCCATCAGGATCAGTGAACTCATTATCAGCAGTTAGACCAGAGATGTTGTTAGATACATCGTTTTCAGCCGCAGCGCCAAACACGAAAACATCCCACTCGAAGCTTGTCGCAGCTGGGTTGTCGCCTTCTTCACGTAAGCGGATGATATGACCGTCACTGTTTGGACCACGTGGGCTACTTGGGGTAACACCAAATTCACGGTCGGCTAAGAACTCAGTCACTTCGTCACGACTACCCTGATCACCTGCAGCAGCGGCATCAGCATCAGCATCGTCGAAATCACGACGGTCACTGTTGTTTGTGGTTGTGAAGTAAACTTCGCCAGTTTCAGGATTAACGGCTCCCCATTCTGGCCGGTCTAAAGGTGTGCCACCGGCAACGAATGCTGCGGCACGTGAGTGGATTAGGATCCAATCTAATGTATCGAATAGGTTATAAAACTGGCTATTGATATCAGTACTTGCAGCAACCAGGTCTGGGTTATCAATGGTTAAAGGAATCCAACGACCGATTTGCTCGCCTGTTAGCTCGTCGACATCGAAGCTAGCTACGAATAAGGTACCATTGTTTAGGAAGCGATCGCCAAGTTCTAATGGGCTCTCACCAGTTGCGCCAGTATAAATTTCGCTAGAAACGAACTTGTAGAAATACTGAAGCTGGTCGTCATCACCCATGTAGAATACAGGTGGTTGACCTTCCACTAAGTTTGATGTCCAAACACCTTCGTGAGCGAAACGGCCCATAGAGGTACGTTTACGTGGTGCAGCACTTGGGTTGAATGGATCGATTTCTACGACGTAACCATATTGGTTGCCTTCGTTACGATAATCGCCAGTCGCATCAGTTTGTGGGTTAGGTGTCACGTTGAAGCGAGAGAATTCTTCATCTACTTCACCATCGCCAGCATCAAGTGTCGCCCAGCCGTAAAGACCACCTGGAACGCGGATGCCGATACCGGCTAGGAAGTTATCGAAACCAAGCGCTTCTGGAGTGCTATTAGCTCTGTCTAAATTACGCTCATCACGGAAATAGAGATCGTAGTTTTCTTCACAAGTAAGGTATGTACCCCAAGGTGTGAAACCTGCTGCACAGTTATTCAGTGTACCGCGACCTTTGTAGCCCTCTGGTGAGAATTTGGTTTGTAATAATTCAGAACCACGCGCTGCACCTGACATAATAGTTGGCGTTTCGCCAGTAATGCGGCGATTGTACTTAGAATCTCTAACAACTGAGTATTGGCCTGCGTCATCACGAACGATTTCAAAAATACCCACACCGTGAGAGCGAATTTCTTTACGTACTTCATTGATATCAGTACGGTTGCCATCAGCATCGGTAGTTGGGCCATTAGGATGCATTAATACCTGAGTAATATTTTCATGGTTAACGCAGAGTACGCCTCGGTCTGATGAATTCGGGTCGAATTCACCGGCTTGGTTCATACCAAAGAACCACATACCATCGTGGTGGTCACCACCACGAGAATTAAATTCATTTGAATTCTCTGTACCGTCGTTAATAAATTCAGGTAAATCGTTTTGGATTGGATCGCCGTAAGCGTATAAAACACGAGCGCTATAGCCTTGTGGCACGACGACTTGATCAGCATCACTGGTCGCGATTGACTCAAAGTTGAGGCCGAATGAGGTGGTTGGGCTAGGTTGAGGACCTAGGTCAGGGCTAAGTACGGTAGCACTGTCAGATCCTGGAACAGTGTCGAGGGCGCTACCGCCGCTACCACCACCACAGGCGGTTAAAATACTGGTTACGGCTAAACCTACACCGCCTTTCAGTACGGTGCGTCGTTTCATTGATTTATGAATAATGTCGTCAAGGGTGATAAGCCCTTGTCTTGACGACAGTTCTTTGTTCTTTTCAGTCATCGCTATTCCTACCTCTAGGTGTTTGCTGGGAATTAGCAGTTTGAAAAGCTGATGTGACAGGCAGGTTATGAAATTATTAAGCAGCCATGACCATAGAATGACAATAATATTGATCTGCTATGATAATTATATGACATGGTAGAATATGACAGATACTTTGATGTAGGAACATTAATAATGTACTAATTATTGTTAGTAGCTAAGTTTAAATTGGAACATGGATGATATGGTCGATTCAGTTCAAGTCCCGAGTGATTTTGATGCGTTAACTATAGATAAGGTCGTTGCTCGAACAGGTGGTGATCTCGGTGATGCGCAAGCGTTATTAGTGGTTGGGAGGGTTCGTAGGATTGCGGAGCTGTCGCCAGAATTTCCTACTGATATCTGGGTCAATATTGGCTTGGTTGATGGGGTAGAGGAAAGTGACGTATATGATAAGGATATCAATGACACTGATACGGTTCCTCCTTATGAGTCAATTTCTGAGCTTGCTTCTATTCAATATCAGCGGGGGAATGACTCTCCTGATCTTGATAGCCCTTATTTAAATAATCAGCAAACCAGTTACTACGGCGTTGAATGTCATGAAGGCGAGTCAATATGGGTGGCTTGCTTTTATGTCTCTGAACATGACCGTTGGGCTAAATGGGAAGATAGTTCAATTGATTTGAGTTTATTGTGGGGTAAGTTTATTAATGAGGCCGATGGAGTGCATGGATTGCGGATAAAGGCGTTCGTTACTGAAAACACATCGAAGCAAAACCCTGAACAATTTCACCCATGGTGGGTAGATGATGCCGGCACGGAGATTAAGCCTAAGCCGATAGCAATTGAAACGTTAAGTAAAACCTTTCATGTTTCTGAGATTGAAACGACTTACTTATTTAATATGGGAATTTTACTGGTTCATGGTATTGGCCCCCATCGAATAAGAGAAACTTTGGTTAGGTTTGGCGAGCCCTTTGTTAAGTTTTGGACTGATTGTTTTGAAAGCTTTAATAAACTAACTAAGCAGAGCTTATCACTGTCAACACGTAGAGAAATAGCGTCGAGGGCGGAGAAAGGGGCCTTACGTAATCGTTCTGATAACGAAGGTTTTACTAAAGTTATCGATAATCTACTAAAGCAAGATAGCAATCTTATTGGTTCCTCTCAGGAGAAGGATGAAGATAGCCGGGTGGTTGGTGCAGGATTGAGAGTTAGGGATACGATCTTGCCTCAAGACCCAGATAGTGATCCAACTTCGACATTGCTTCGCTTATCCCTATTAGGCAAACAAGGTCGAGTGCGCGAGGCCCATGTTCTATTGTCAGAAGGGTGGTGGACAGAGAAGACCTTATACCCTGGTACTAAAGAGCTTTTTAACTGGATTGTTGACGCATTGCCAAAGATATTTCGTATGCATGTTACGGGTACTTTGAAGCCAGAGCTAGATGGAATTTGGGATGCAAAATTTATTGGTAAGATTGTTAGTAGCCTAGTATTTATGATTAGATTGATACTGCTAATACCTAAGTTGGCAGCGATACTGTTATTGCAACCGGTTTTATTGCTTGTCACGTTATTTTGTCTGATTCCCGTAGCGCGACTTCAACTTTTGGCAAGTAAAACTATAGAAATACTCATGCAAACCGTCGGGCAGAGTTATGCGCTGAAAACTAGCCCATTGCGACAAAATGCTATTGTCAGACAAGTGGAAAAAAAATTAGATTGGTTGTCAGATAAATGTGAGCAGTTGGTAGTTATTAGTCATTCACAGGGTGCAGAAGTAGTAAGGTTAATGTTTCAACGAAAACCACGACCAAAGCTAGCGCGTTGGGTTACCTTTGGTGCAGGCATTCGTCCACTGGTATTGTTAGACAATGAGGTAAAAGACGAGCCGATTGATGCGGTGTTGTCCTTATTATTCAAAGCATCTTCGATAATTGTCGCGTTATTAGCTATTTTTGCATTCATGCAAATTATGTTAACCGAAGATTATTCTACGTTTAGTAATTATATTTCGGTGCTATATCTCTATAAGATTTTATTCGGTGCATGGTTAGTTTGTTTTATTTGGTCAATGATTTTATTGCTATCTTCGACTGTACCTGTTCCCAATCTTCGTACAAGACGGTCAATATTGAATTTTTGGCATGACTATACTGCCAGCCATGACCCCGTGCCTGGTGGGTCGACCTTATCACCCTATAAGGAAGACTTTGATAGGCTAGGTGTCACACCTAAGTGGAAGGTAATATTTAATAAGCGATCGGTATCACGAGACCATACTGCTTATTTTGATAATGTCGAGGGGTTTGTGGCGCCGATTGGTATTGATATTCTTCAGCTGCTTGGTTTTCCCATAAAGCAAGAGCAGACGAATACGGTGCTCGAAGAGGCGCAGGCGCGGCGAGCCAAATATACTTGGCTTCGTTTGGCTTGGCGATATTGTTGGGCGTGTTTTACCAGCATTGCTTTGTTAGTAGCCGCTATAATAAGTTTTCCAGATTGGCATATGACGATTAAACCAGTATTTGAATCGTCAGGTGAATTCTTTAATATGCTTAGGGCATTATGGTCAAGTGGTTTGCTTCGGCAGGTTATTGTCGATTTGTTACCCGTGTTATTGCCAAGCATAATAGTCTATTGGCTTGTTAGACAGTTATATATTATGCGTAAGTTGAAACAATCTGAGCAACAACTTTATCAATCCCTAGCTGATGGCGCTTTATTTTAATAATTAGAAACTGCTTATCTGTATGAGTCTTACTCGAATCGTTGATTTACTGCTGGCTGTTGTCGGTGTTGTCATCACTTTGCCTATTATGTTGATTATTATGATTTTGGCATTCTTTGATACGGGGAAGCCCTTTTTTTTGCAGGAACGCGTAGGTAAATATAAAAGACCATTCACCTTGATTAAATTTAGAACTATGGCACTCAATACAGAATCAGTTGCGACGCATTTGGCCGCGACTTCGTCTGTGACCCCGCTAGGTAAATTTCTACGTAGAACTAAGCTCGATGAGTTGCCTCAGTTGTTCAATGTTTTATTGGGACAGATGAGTCTTGTGGGCCCTCGCCCCTGTTTGTTTAATCAAGATGAATTGATTCATCATCGTGAGATAAGAGGAGTCTATAAGGTAATCCCCGGGATTACGGGGCTTGCTCAGATTAATGATGTTGATATGTCGACACCCAAGAAGCTATCAAAATATGATCAACTAATGCTAAAGAATATGGATATAAGTCATTATTTTTTCTATATATTTTCGACTTTTATAGGTAGAGGGCAAGGAGATCGCGTAAAGCTGTCTTAAGGCTATAGCTGTGACGGATATTGTTAGCAGCTCGGGTTTTCTCCCTGTGCTTTGGCTTTTTCGTAAATGATCATGGCATTCGGCATGGCCTTATTTAAGTCATTAATACGGGTACTGTGGGATGGGTGAGTGGACAGCAATTCCGGTGGTGATTTGCCGCCTGAGGCCTTAGCCATATTTTGCCAGAGATTAACGCTTTGCCGAGGGTCAAAACCCGCACTTGCCATATAAACTAGTCCTAGTAAGTCGGATTCGCTTTCCTGACCTCTGCCATAAGGTAGTAGAATGCCGACTTGCGCGCCCAGTCCGAGAAGTCCTAATAACTGTTGTTTTTCCCTAGTAGGCTCACCAGCCAAGACCTGGGCAGCGACTAATCCTACTTGAGTTAAGGTTGATGCTGACACACGTGCATTGCCATGCTGAGCGGTGACATGCGCGATTTCATGGCCGATAACTGCGGCAAGCTGATGCTGATTCTCAGCGACACCAAGCAGCCCTGTGTAAACACCGATCTTGCCACCCGGTAATGCAAAGGCATTAACCTGCTCGCTATCAAAAACGGTAACCTCCCAATCTTTATCTGGTTCTACCTTGGCGATGATGGCGTCGGCGATGCAATTAACATAACCCTTATCTTTTGAATTTTTTGAAATCGGTGTGCCTTTTTTAGTTTCCTGATAAGCAGCTGCCCCCATTTGCGCCATTTGTGATTCAGGGAATAATAAAATTTGTTTTCGACCGGTGGGCGAGGTGGCGCAGGCGAATACGGTTAGTGCAAGGAAAACAAGCAGAATGTTTTTCGATAGTGATTTAGGTGAGGATAATCGGTGCATTTTAATCACCCCAGGTTTTTAGATTGTAGATTCCAATAAGGTGAATAATAGCAGTTTGGAACCGAGTTATTGCCGGCCGTGTAATTGATCTAATATCGCTTCATTTTCAAGTGTAGAAGTATCTTGAGTGATTTCTTCACCGCAAGCAATGCTTCGTAATAAACGACGCATGATTTTACCGGAACGCGTTTTAGGCAGGTTATCGGCATAGCGAATTTGTTTCGGCTTAGCAATAGCACCAATTTGTTTACTGACCCATTGTCGCAGTTCTTCGCTTAATGCTTCGTCAATGCCGTTAGTCGGTCGTTGTCCACGTAATACAACATAAGCAAAAATAGCTTCGCCTGTCAGTTCATCTGGGCGGCCGACAACGGCGGCTTCAGCTACTTTTTCATTGGCAACTAGCGCAGATTCGATTTCCATTGTACCAAGTCTGTGCCCCGAGACATTTAAGACATCGTCAATACGACCCATAATCCAAAAGTAGCCATCTTTGTCACGGCGAGCACTGTCGCCAGCGACATAGTATTTGTTATTAAAGCGTGCCCAGTAGGTGTCTTGATAGCGCTTATTATCACCCCATATAGTACGTAACATTGATGGCCACGGTTTTCTGATAACCAGGTAACCACCAGTATCAGCTGTTTCTACTTCTTTACCTGATTCATCGACAATCGCGACATCCATACCAGGCAGAGGAAGAGTGCATGAACCTGGTTTGGTGTCCACTACGCCAGGTATTGGCGCAATAACATTGGCGCCAGTTTCAGTTTGCCACCAGGTATCAACAATAGGGCAGCGTTCTTTACCGATGACTTTGTGGTACCACATCCATGCTTCGGGGTTGATGGGTTCGCCAACTGTTCCTAATAATCTTAGGGAACTCAAGTCATAGGTATTTGGGAAGTCATCACCAGCTTTCATTAAGGCGCGAATAGCTGTCGGAGCGGTATAGAAAACACTGACTTTATGGTCTTGGCATAGTTTCCAGAAACGCCCAGCGTCAGGAATAGTGGGTGCGCCTTCGTACATAAGTATCGTCATACCTAAGGCTAAAGGGCCGTAAGCAACATAAGAGTGCCCTGTTATCCAGCCAACATCAGCGGTACACCAATAGACATCATTATCATGGGCATCAAATACCCACTTCATGGTCATAATGGTGCCGAGTAAGTAGCCAGCGCTAGAATGTTGTATACCTTTTGGTTTACCTGTTGAGCCGGAGGTATAAAGTAGAAACAAAGGATGTTCGGCATTGACCCAGGTAGCAGGGCAGTCATCACTAACAAGTTGAGTGACATCATGCCAGTAAACATCACGCCCGGGTTGCATGGGAATATTTTCACCCGTGCGTTTGAGCACAAATACTGTATTAACTGTAGAACAGCCTTCTGCTAATGCGGCATCACAGGCCGCTTTGAGTTGAATGACCTTACCACCACGATGACCGCCATCCGCAGTGATGATGGCTTTGGCACCAGCATCTTCAATTCGGTTTTTGAGAGCTTCAGCTGAGAACCCTCCGAAGACCACAGAGTGAATAGCGCCAATCCGCGCGCAGGCCTGCATAGCAATAACAGCCTCAGGCACCATAGGCATGTAAAGAATGACGCGGTCGCCTTGCTGTATTCCATGTAGTTTTAGCGCATTGGAAAAACGACAGACTTCGTGGTGAAGTTGGCGATAGCTTATGTGTTGAACATCGCCTTGTTCCCCTTCGAAGATAATGGCTGTTTTATCTGCGCGATCTATTAGATGACGATCAATGCAGTTATAACTAATATTTAGAGTGCCATCGTTAAACCACTGATAGTGTGG
>CAYUVE010000099.1:0-8310 GCA_964447985.1 uncultured Thiotrichales bacterium | reverse complement strand
TTACAAATTGGTGATGGTGGTAGTCAATCAGTAACAAATATCACAATGACGGGAATCTCATCTCAGGGCGCACGATTCACTAGCGTAACGGTAAATGGTAACGCATGCTCGATTAGTTCCAACAATAATTTCCCTGACACACGTTATGATTGCAGCATCAATGTTAGTGCAAACAGTATCGTTCCGGCTGGTGCCTCGGCAGCAAGTACAGTGGTAGTGAATATAGATGCACAGGCTACAGGTTGGGAATCACAAGCGAATATAATGCATACTGTATCTGCGGACAATGCTAATGTTGTTATGATGGGCGGTGATAATCTTACAACTAATCTGAATGTCTCTGGTGAGATTACTGATCCACCACCAGGTATAGGTCCGAGTAACTCCGGAGGCGGCGGTGGCGGCGGCGGTAGTTTGGGCTGGCCGATAATCTTGGCATTAGGTGGCTTATTGCTGCGCCGCAGAACTAGTTGTTAACCGATTACTTATATCTCTTATGCTGGTTCGCATCGTTTCATTTGTAATAAGCTTGTTATTGTTGTCGGCTTGCTCTAGCTTTGCGCAGCAGGATGGTGTGGGTGAGACTGATATTTACCATCACTTAAAGCAATGGCAATCTAAGAACCTGCAAGATTATGATCTTTTATACCAAAAGCATTGTTATTGTTTGTCAGACCATTTACGACCAATGCTGATAGAAATAAGAAAAGGTCAAATTGCTAGGGCTTTATATGCAGATACTAGAACCGAAGTGGCATCGAACGATATTGAGCTAGAAACTATTTCTACTTTTTTTGAATTAATCGATCAAGCGCAAAAGAAATCTGCTCACAAAATAGAAGTCGACTATGACTCTGTTTACGGATACCCAAAGTCTATTAATATCGATTACTACCAACGCATGGTCGATGATGAGATTACATTTAGTAATATAAAAGTTGTTAAAAAATAAACTCTTAATAATGTGGGGGTTTTTCGTCGAGATTACCCACATCAATTTGAGAACTTTGTAGGCTTTGGTAGCGTTCGATCAGGGTTTCAACCAATTCTTCTAGATGAGAGATCTGTTTCTGTTGTTTTGTCACCACATCGTTGAGTTGTTGAACGGTGTCTTCTTGGTAAGCGATACGGGTTTCAATATCAATTAAACGGTTTTCGTTCATAGTTTGTACCATGTTAGTGCAAAAGCACGATGATATTTCATATATTCGTCATATTCTAAAGGCAGTTCGACTGTAATGTGAGAAGTTGAGTAAAAATTGTCTATTTATGTTGACCTCGGTAGTTAGAGGGTTATAATCGCGCCTAAGCCAGCGAATTCGGCTTTGATTTATGTTTGGATACGACGATCTCTTTAAATACGTTTAGACCTCGCTCAGTTCTTCATAGGTATTCCCGCATCTTTGGCTTTTCACTTTTATTTGTTATATAGGATCACCCAGTATGTCTAATGTTACTACCGGCCAGGTAAAATGGTTTAACGAATCCAAAGGATTTGGTTTTATTGAACAAGAGCAAGGCCCAGATGTTTTTGTGCACTTCAGTGCGATTCAAGGTGACGGTTTCCGCACTTTAGCTGAAGGTCAAAAAGTCGAATTTACTGTGACTCAAGGTCAGAAAGGCCCCCAGGCTGAAAACGTAACACCAGTTTAATATTGAAAAACGCCGCTTAATTAGCGGCGTTTTTTTATTCTGTTGTTTTAAGCTAGCACACTAGTGTGTTAGCGGTTTGTATTTGATGCGATGTGGCTGTTCTGCATCGGCACCAAGGCGTCGCTTTTTGTCTTCCTCATAGTCTGCATAGTTTCCTGCAAACCATTCGACTTTACTATCACCTTCGAAGGCAAGGATGTGCGTAGCAATACGATCTAAGAACCAGCGATCGTGTGATACCACTAATGCCGTGCCAGCAAAATCTAATAGTGCTTCTTCTAGCGCGCGTAAAGTCTCAATATCGAGGTCGTTAGTTGGCTCATCGAGCAAAATGACATTGCCGCCGCTGCGTAGCAATTTGGCTAAGTGAACGCGGTTGCGTTCCCCTCCCGATAACTGGCCAATAATTTTTTGCTGGTCTTGGCCTTTAAAATTAAAACGTCCTACATAGGCGCGAGAGGGCATTTCATATTTGCCTACCTGGATTATGTCAGAGCCATCGCTAATTTCTTCCCAAACAGTTTTGCTATCGTCAAATTGGTCGCGCATCTGCGTGACCGAAACGAGTTGCACGGTCGGGCCAATAATCATTTCGCCGCTATCCGGTGTCTCATCACCTGTCAGCATTTTTAGAAGTGTCGATTTACCCGCACCATTCGGCCCGATAATGCCGACGATGGCACCGGGTGGAATAGCGAAATTAAGATCGTCAATGAGTAAGCGATCGCCAAAGCCTTTGCTGACATGCTTGGCTTCGATAACTTGGTCGCCGAGACGCTCAGAGATAGGTATATAAATCTCATTAGTTTCCGCGCGTTGTTGGTATTCGCGTGAATTCAATTCTTCGAACCTGGCAAGGCGAGACTTGCTTTTTGCCTGACGGCCTTTGGCATTGGAGCGCACCCATTCAAGCTCATGTTTAATAGCCCGTTGGCGTGCGGCTTCTTGCTTAGCTTCGGTTTCTAGACGTGCTTCTTTTTGCTCTAGCCAAGAACTGTAGTTGCCTTCCCAAGGAATACCATGTCCGCGATCCAGCTCCAAAATCCAACCGGCGACGTTATCAAGGAAGTAGCGATCGTGAGTGATTGCCACAACGGTGCCAGCATATTCGGCGAGAAAACGTTCCAGCCAGCCAACAGACTCGGCATCAAGGTGGTTGGTAGGTTCATCAAGCAGGAGCATGTCGGGCTTAGACAGCAGTAGACGACATAAGGCAATACGGCGTTTCTCACCACCTGAGAGTTTGTTTACGTCAGCTTCCCAAGGTGGCAGGCGAAGTGAGTCTGCTGCGATCTCTAAGGTGCGTTCAATCTCCCAACCGCCGCAGGCATCTATTGCATCTTGTAGTTTGCCTTGCTCGGCGAGTAGGTCATTCATTTCGTCATCGGTCATAGGTTCAGCGAATTTGTCGCTGATTGCATTAAAGCGTTGCAATAGCTCTATAGTTTCACCCATGCCTTCTTCGACATTGCCGCGCACGTCTTTGTCGGAATTAAGTCGTGGTTCTTGGGGTAAGTAGCCAACACGAATATCAGGTTGTGGGCGCGCCTCACCGTTATATTCTTTGTCAACGCCAGCCATGATGCGTAGCAACGTGGATTTACCGGCACCATTAAGCCCAAGTACACCAATTTTAGCGCCAGGAAAAAATGATAAAGAAATATCTTTTAGGATTTCTCTTTTGGGTGGCACGATTTTGCCTACCCGGTTCATTGTATAAACGTATTGAGCCATGAAGTTCTCTTGCTTAAGTTTTTATTATCTAATCTTGATCAAGTACTTTGTGCGCAGCACCCAAAGCGACGCCGCGGTTGATCGGGGCATTAAGGCTGCTAAGCACGTCTTCTAAGGCGTTGAGACAAAATAGTACATTGCGACGGCTAGCGGCATAGCCCATTAAACCTATGCGCCATACTTTACCTGCCATAACACCTAAGCCGGCACCAATTTCTAAATTGTAGTCTTGTAATAGTTTGCTGCGCACAGCTGCATCGTCAACACCTTCAGGAATGGTGACGGCGTTGAGTTGCGGTAGACGATCTTGCTCATCAACCACAAATTGTAAGCCCATCGCCTCAAGACCATCGCGTAATGCTGTGTGCATATGGCGATGACGCGCCCAAGAGTTTTCGATGCCTTCTTCTTCTAATATCACTAACGATTCGTGTAAGGCATATAAGGCATTAATGGGTGCAGTATGGTGATAAGCACGTTTAGCGCCGGCTCCCCAATAGCTCATGACAAGGTCTAAGTCTAAAAACCAGCTTTGTGCCTTTTGTTTGCGCGATTTGATTTTTTTAATCGCACGTTCGCTAAAGCTCACGGGAGATAAGCCTGGTGTACAAGATAAGCATTTTTGACTACCTGAATAAATCGCATCGATTTGCCATTCATCAACTTTTAACGGAGAGCCTGCTAAAGATGTCACCGCATCGACAATGGTTAGGCAGTCGTGATCGTGAGCGAGCTTAACCAGTGTTTCAACATCAGAGCATGCACCGGTTGATGTTTCTGCATGAACCATGGCGACAACTTTAGCTTCCGGGTGTTGATTTAAGGCTGCTTCAAGCTTGTTAGCGTCGATGGCATTGCCCCAGTCGTCTTCCACCATGATGGCTGTACCACCACAACGCTCGACGTTTTCTTTCATGCGTCCGCCGAATACACCGTTCTGGCAAATAATAACGGTGTCACCGGGTTCGACCAGATTAACAAAGCAGGTTTCCATACCAGCAGAGCCCGGTGCCGAGACCGGCATCGTCAAAGCGTTCTGGGTTTGAAAGCCATACTGTAGTAGTTCTTTTAGCTGATCCATCATGACAATGAATTGTGGATCAAGGTGGCCAATGGTAGGCCGTGACATGGCCGCTAAGATTCTCGGGTTAACGTCTGAGGGACCAGGTCCCATAAGGGTGCGTTGTGGCGGAATAAATGGTGAATGCGCCATGTAAGCCTCGCTTGTTAGTGAACAGTGATAATGCACTCGCCGCTGAGTGCTAAAGGGCGCTTAGTCTAGCGAGGTTTTGTTATTTCCGCTATGGCATAGCCGAAATACCCGCGTAAAAACTAGGGATAACCTTAAGTTTAAAAGGTTTTTGCCGTTATTTTGAGAATGAACAAGACACGGATTCGTTAACCCAGTTCAGGCTGAGCTGGTCTTTGAGAATCATGAGTTTTTGCGCGCTAGGATGAGTATGTCAGAACTTGATTTTGAAACAATGCTAAACGCAGCACCCTGCGGTGCAATGGTGTTTGGTGTTTCCGGAAATCTTCTGTTCTGTAATCAAAAAGCCAAAGATATTTTTCTGTCAGATGGTGCAACAGGCTCAGACCAATATAACTTGCTTGAGGAAAAGCGCCGTATCGAGAATGCCGATATGGAAAGAGTACGTTTGGCTTTTGCTGGTCAGCGTGTCGAGATCAGTGCCCTATGCCTGACGCCCGACTCGGGGCATGAGACCTGGTTGCATAGTTTATTTTGCCCCAATTTTAACGCAGCAGGTGAGTTCACGGGTGTTACAGCTTACCTCTATGACATTAGTTCCTACCATTCTTTGCAACATGAGTTGTTGAAAGAAATGGAGGCTGAGCAACAGTTAAGCGACCACTTAAGCCAAGCACAGCGACAGTTACAGCAATCTGAGAAGCTGGCTACAGTCGGCCAGCTCGCAGCGGGTATCGCGCACGAAATTAACAACCCAATCGGCTATATAGGCTCAAATATCAATACGCTAAAATCGTATGTGGCCAAGCTGCTACCAATTGTTGAATCCAGCCAAAAACTAATTAGTGTTGAAGCCTCGGAGACTGGCGCTGACCTTGATAAGCAGCTTGAGCATCTGCGTGAGTATTTGAAGCAAGATGATATTGGATATCTTGTGGGTGATTTAAGCGATATTGTTGATGAATGTGCTGAGGGAATTAAGCGTGTCAAATCCATTGTCGCGGATATGAAAGGTATCGCAAGAAGTGGCGAGGATGAGCGCGATTGGAATGATATCCATGAGGCGCTTGATACAGCATTAAATATTGCTAATAACGAAATCAAATACAAAGCCAGTGTAAAAAAAGACTATGCTGAGCTGCCAAAATTATACTGTTCGTCATCGCAGATGAATCAAATCTTTCTGAATATTTTGGTTAACGCCTCTCAAGCGATAGATGAGCATGGTGTCATTACTGTTCGCACGCGTGAAGTGGACGGTAGTGCCGAAATAGATATTGAAGATACCGGTAAAGGAATTGATGAGGCAGGGGTGTCGAGAATTTTTGATACCTTCTATACCACTAAGCCCGCCGGCCAGGGTACGGGACTAGGTCTTTCGATTGCAAAAGAAATTATTACCCGACATGGCGGTGAGATCAGCGTACGTAGCGTTGTAGGAAAAGGCACGTGTTTCACAATACGTTTGCCTATTGAAGAACAGGATGGTAACAAGGAAGAAGGTATTCAAGGTGCAGCATGAGCGATGATCAGGTTAAAACTCCAGGCAATGATTACGTACCAACGATATTGTTGCTCGACGATGATGAGCTGATTATCAAAGCGCTAAATCGCGTACTACGTTCATCTGATTATAGGCTGTTAAGTGCAACGGACTCTGAGACAGCATTTTCTATGCTGCGAGAAAATCCTATACATGTCGTCGTCTCTGATTACCACATGCCTGATAAAGATGGTATTACCTTTCTAACCGAAGTGTCTAAGCAGTGGCCCAATACGGTTCGCATCATGTTGACAGGATGTGAAGATCAAAGTGTTGCCATTAAGGCAATTAACTGTGGTGCCATAAGTCGCTATCTTAGTAAGCCTTGGGATGATGATGTGCTCAAAGCCGAAGTTAGAGGTGCATTGATTTTGCATCAGTTAGGGCATGAAAAGCGGCATTTAGAAGAGGTAACTTATCGTCAAAATGAAGAGTTGAAAAAGCTTAATTTGACATTAGAAGAGCGCGTGAAGGCGCGAACTATGGAAGTTGAGCAAACTTCCGACATGTTGGACTTGGCTTATAAAGAAATGAAGCGAAGTTTTGTTAACGCTATCCCTGTGTTTGCCAATTTAGTTGAGCTGCGTGAAGGTTCAGGTGGTGGTCACAGTCGTCGCGTTGCAGAGCATTGCAAATTAATTTCACAAAAACTCAAGCTTAAAAAAGAGGAACAAGAAGATATCTATTTTGCCGCACTTTTGCACGATATTGGCGTTATTGGTTTGCCTGATGAATTATCTGTCAAGCCCTATGCTTCGCTAAATCGTGATGAGCGTTTACGTTATGAGCAGCATCCGGTGCGTGCACAGAGTGTGTTAATCGCCATGGATGCTCTCAATAATGCCGGCGTGATTATTCGCGGCCACCACGAACGATTCGATGGCAAAGGTTATCCCGATAAGTTATTTGGCGATAGAATCCCGATGGGGTCACGTATTTTGTCAGTGGCGAATGATTATGACTCACTAATTATTGGTATGTTATTGGACACACCTTTGAGTCGAGCTGAAGCCAGAGAGTATTTAGAAGAAAATAAAGGGACGCGCTATGATCCAGAGATCGTTGACATTTATCAAAAGATACTTGATGAAATACCAGATAGTGGACCGATAGGTGGTGAGCTACGTTTATTTACCAAAGACTTACGTGCCGGCATGATTTTGTCAAAAGATCTGGTCAATGGGGACGGTGTCTTACTGCTAACTAAAGACCACGTCTTGTCCGAAAATGTTATTAATAAAATTACCGCATTAGAAGCAGAAGAAAAAAATAGTTTTATGATATCCGTTTATCATGATGCAGAGCATGATCAACAAGGTGCCGCTTAGTTATTAAAGATAGCTTCTCGTCAGTTTCTTTACAGCTGTGTATCATAGGCGGCTATGAATAAGCCGATCCGTTTTTGTGACTATAAGCCAACTGAAGTTATCGAATCACTGCATAGTGTCAATGACTACATTCGCTGGGCGACCACCTGTCTTAATGGTGCCGAGTTAAGTTTTGGGCATGGCTATGCGGATGCTGTTGATGAAGCGCTAGTGCTGGTTTTACATGGCATTAATATGCGGCCTCCCGCTATTCCTGAGATGTTGCAATCTCGTTTATCTCAGATCGAGAAAGAACGTATTATAGATTTGTTAAGGCAGCGGATCGATCAACGTATTCCGCTTGCCTACCTTATTCAGCAAGCGCCGTTTGCTGGTTTGGATTTTTATGTCGATGAACGAGTCTTAATACCACGCTCGCCTATCGCTGAGCTTATTGAGCAGGGTTTTGAGCCCTGGCTGCAAGCGCAAGGTGTTACGCGAGTGCTTGATCTTTGTTGTGGCAGTGGTTGTATTGGTATCGCTTGCGCGCACGCTTTTCCAGAGGCGCAGGTTGATCTAGCAGACGTGTCTGAAGATGCATTAGCAGTCGCTCAACGCAATATCGAAGAGCTTGGTGTTGATGAGAATGTCACTGCTATTCAGTCTGATTTATTTAGCAATCTTAATGATCGTGTCTACGATTTGATTGTGACTAATCCGCCCTATGTACCGCAGGCAAGTTATGATGAATTACCTGAGGAGTTTGAGCGTGAGCCTGAGCTCGGTTTGGTTTCAGGGCAAGATGGATTAGATCATATTGCTGTAATACTCAAAGATGCGGCTAAGCATTTAAGTGACCAAGG
>CAYUVE010000098.1:0-8311 GCA_964447985.1 uncultured Thiotrichales bacterium | reverse complement strand
GCTTGTCGAAGGGAGCTTGTCGAAGGGAGCTTGTCGAAGGGAGCTTGTCGAAGGGTTTGAGATATGCGCTATAAATATAATCTCGGGCGCACAGTTATTTAATTTCTTGTTATAGTCGCCCTTTAGCCAGTCATATTGGCAGAGATACTGGGGGCTGACATGATTTATAACAATATCCTAGAAACCATTGGTAATACACCTATCGTTAAGCTTAACCGCTTGGCGCCAGAAGGTGTTGATGTCTACGTTAAGGTCGAATCGTTTAATCCCATGGCATCCGTTAAAGACCGACTTGCCTATGCCATTATTAAAGACGCGCGCGATAGTGGTGAATTAAAACCGGGCCAAACGGTTGTCGAGGCGACTTCGGGTAACACAGGTATTGCCCTAGCCATGGTATGTGCCGTAATGGGGCACCCCTTTGTCGCGTTAATGGTCGAAACATTTTCGATAGAACGTCGCAAACTAATGCGGGCGCTGGGCGCAAAAGTTATTCTTACGCCGAAAGAAGAAGGCGGTGCAGGCATGGTCAAGCACGCTAAGGAATTAGCCGATGAGCATGGTTGGTTTTTATCACGCCAATTCGAGAACCCCGCCAATCCTGCCTACCATCGAAACACTACTGCACCAGAAATCCTCGAAGACTTTGCTGGCGAACGCTTAGATTATTTTGTTACAGGTTGGGGTACGGGTGGTACGATGACAGGAGTGGGTGAAGTGATGAAAGTCGCTCGACCTGATACAAAGATCATTGCTGCGGAACCAGAGAACGCATCGATGATTGCGGGTAAACCTTGGGGAGCGCATAAAATTCAAGGTTGGACGCCTAACTTTCTACCCGATGTGCTGAATAAAGCGGTGGTCGATGATATCGTTACGGTGTCTGATGACGATGCGATTGCGACTTCCTTAGCATTAGCACAAAAAGAAGGTATCTTCGTCGGTATTTCTGCAGGTGCGACATTAGTAGCGGGTTTAGAGGTGGCAAAAAGCGCAGAAAAAGGTAGCGTTATGTTGGTTATGCTGCCTGATACCGGTGAGCGCTACCTCAGTACTCCGCTGTTTGCTGGTATTAATGAAGGTTCAGACGATGATTGGTTGGAGAGTCTCTAGTAATACTACTTGGGGCTGAGTCTATACAAACCTTCGTTATTCGCGTCACTAGTAAAATACAAGGCACCATCAGGGCCGATATCAACGCCCAAAGGTCGAGCCCAACGACTGCCATTTTCTAGTTGAAAACCTGTAATAAAGTCATGCGTGGCTGTGGCTTTGCCGTCTTCAAATTCGACCCTAACTAATTTAGGGTGACGACGACTGGCCGGGCTGCCTAAAAAACCACCTGAAGGTTTGGTGCCCCAAGAGCCGTGGATGGCAACAATGGCATCATCAGAGTAGTCTGCATCAAGTGCGCTATCATGGATAAACGTTACGCCCATGGGCGCGCTGCGTGCATCAAAGCTGGCAACAGGTGGTACGACGCTATCAATAGGCATTGGTGGTTTACGTTTAATACAGTTGTCGCGTTCGATTTTGCCATCAATAAGTTGAAACCAAGGCATGCCATGGAATGAATCTGCTTCAAGCAGGCTAAAGTACTCGCGGGGTTCTTCGTAACCGAGGTGGTCTGGCCCGTTGTTGCTGGCGTAAAGATCATTGGTTTCAGGGTGCCAGTCAAAGCCTACCGGGTTACGCAAGCCAGTGGCAAAAGGTTTAAGTTCGGCTGTTTCACCCGACTCGTCGAGGATAAATACACCGCCACGGCGGTCGGCAAAACGATAACTATCATCTAAATATTCATCAGAGCAATTGCCGGTGATACCCAAGGCAATATAAACAGCCTGATCTGGGCCAACGGCTACGGTTCTGCTGGTATGACCACTACCACCGGGTAGTTCGCTAATGAGTTTGAAGTCTTGACGTATTAAATCAAAGTCTTTGTTTTTGTAAGTGGCTTTGTATAGTCCATCGGTTTCAGCGACAAACACTTCCGTTTTATCGCCGCTATACCGAAAGGCAATGCTATGTGGATAGCCACCAAATTTTAGTTCCGCATACACATCGGTATAAGGTGGCTTGAGATGATAAATCGTCCCAGAGCGAGAACCGATAAACAAATCCTTGTTTCTGGCAAAGCTAAATAAGCGTGGTCGTGATAGCTGGTCGTTAACAAGTTCTAATTTATAGTTATTAGGCAGGGAGACTTCGTACGATTTCGTACCTATTTTTATCGTGCTCGTTGATAGTCTATCGGCGGCGAAAGATAGAGAAATAAGGCAGAATAAACCTAGTGTCAGTGTCGTGAGCTTTATCATATAATTCCGGCCGTAACTGTTTGATGGCTTTATAATATCAGCCTTATGACTCATCCGATATTCTATTCGTTCCGCCGCTGTCCTTATGCGATGCGTGCCAGATTGGCGCTGGCTTATGCTGCCTGCCAGGTAGAGCTTAGGGAGATTGTCTTACGTAATAAACCCGCTCATATGGTGGAAGTCTCACCCAAGGCGACTGTGCCGGTATTGTTATTAGAAAACGGAACAGTAATAGACGAAAGCTTTGATATTATGCGCTGGGCCTTGTTGCATGATGATCCCGACGGCTGGCTGGATCCTAGTATGCAAGATTCTGCCAGCAGCACCTTAACTTGGCTGGTGTTCGAAACCGATATGGAAGGTCACTTCAAGAAATCACTGGATCGATATAAATATTTTGATCGTTACCCTGAACGCTCGATGGAAAGCTATCGTTCCGAGTGCGAGGCCTTTATTGCCAAGCTCGAAAATAAGTTGCAAGACCAAGCTTATTTGCACGGCGATAAAACTAGCTTAGCTGATATGGTGGTGTTGCCGTTTATTCGACAGTTCGCTCATGTTGATCGCTCATGGTTTGCACAACGCCCTTATCCTAATGTGCAACGTTGGTTGCATGATTTTACAGAGTCGGCCCTATTTCATTCTGTGATGAATAAATATCCGGTCTGGCAAGAGGGTGACCCACCGACATTATTTCCACAAGCAAAAGAGCAAGTCGCGCTCTAGTTTATGGCCGCAACCCTATTCTATTTTCATGATCCTATGTGTAGCTGGTGTTGGGGCTATCAAACAACTTGGCGGCAATTACTTGAAAATTTACCAGACAAAGTAAATTTAACTTATATCCTAGGTGGTCTGGCTGCTGATGATGACACGCCAATGCCCGAGGATATGCAACAGGCAATACAAGGTCACTGGCGTAGAATAAAAAACGAGTTGGGTGCCGAATTTAATTTTGATTTTTGGCAAAAGTGCCGGCCGCGTCGTTCTACTTACCCGGCATGTCGTGCGGTGATTGCTGCATCGAAACAAACTGTCGGGCATAAAACTGGGCAGGAACTCAGTCTCGATATGATTTTAGCGATTCAAACCGCTTATTATGTGCGCGCTATGAACCCATCAAATATTGATACTCTTTGTACCTTGGCAGAAGAAATGGGTTTAGACCGAGAAATATTTCGTCGCGATCTGCAATCGGATCAGACGGAAAATAATTTACAAGAACAAATCGCTTATTCACGCAGCGTCGGTGTCAGTAGTTTTCCGTCTTTATTATTGGATTATCAATACAAGCAATACCGGTTAACGGTTGACTACCGAAAAGCTGATACCACGCTTGAGCAGATCAAGGATATTTTATTGCAAGCTTAGTCTTTGATCTCTTGTACCAATATCCAAGGTCTTACCACCACTGACCATACACTGGCTTTTTCTTCGTGCCATTTTATCGCTTGCTCATCGCTGACATGTTCAACCTTACCTTGAGACATCCACGCTTTGAATTGCTCAGAATCATCTTGAGATAAGGCGTAAGCGACATCGATAAGCGCTAAGTCGTCAGCAACATAGATCACAGAACCCGCAGCAAAAAAACGTTCCAGCTCCTGCCAGGCGATCTTTGCTGTTTCGAGGTTGATTTTCGCTTTTTCGATATCCTCAAGTGCAGCTTGTTGTTCTTTGTCTGTCATATAAACATTTTAACATCAGCTATCGCGCCTTGGCGGCCCAATCCCTATAATTCGGCCATGATTAGATTACTTGAGGCCGATCTGCGTCGTGGTACGCAGGCTTTATTGCAACAGGCCAGCTTTACGATTAATAGTGGTGACAAGGTTGGGGTGATCGGTGCCAATGGCAGCGGTAAAACCAGTTTATTTAAGCTGTTGTTGTCCGAGTCACACCTCGATGCCGGTGAATTGTTGATTCCCGCTCAATGGCGCATCGCCCATATGGCGCAAGAAGTTGGCGCTAGCGATCGATCGGCTGTCGATTATGTCATCGATGGCGATCAGGCCTTACGGGCTTTGCAGTCACGTATCGCCCAGTGTGAGCAGAATAATCAACACGAAGCCTTAGGCGAACTGTACTCGCAGCTAGATGCCATCAATGGCTATGATGCACAACATCGAGCAGAACAGTTATTACATGGTTTGGGTTTTGTGCAAACACAAGTCGATCAGCCCGTATCATCGTTTTCTGGTGGCTGGCGTATACGTTTGAATCTGGCTCAAGCGCTGATGTGTCCTTCAGAGTTGTTGTTGCTTGACGAGCCCACCAACCATTTAGACTTAGATGCCTCAGTGTGGTTAGAGCAGTGGTTGCGTGCTTATCAAGGAACGCTACTCATTATTTCTCATGATAGGGATTTTCTCGATAATGTTGTTAGCCATATTGTTCACATCGAGCGCCAACAATGTTTTAGCTATACGGGTAATTACTCCGCCTTTGAGCGTGTGAGAGCGGAGCGTTTGGCCTTGCAACAAGCCAGCTTTGAAAAGCAACAACGACGCAAAGCCGAGATTCAACAATTTGTTGCGCGTTTTCGCGCCAAAGCCACTAAGGCCAGGCAAGCACAAAGTCGTCTAAAAGAACTTGCGCGAATGGAAGACATTGCGCCCGCACATGTTGACTCGCCTTTTGACTTTAGCTTTTCAGAAGCTAAGCCAAGTTATAGTGCCTTAGTCAGTTTACGTGATGCCGACCTTGGCTATGGTGATGTACCGATTATCAAAAAGGCAAAAATCGAGTTGTTACCGGGTAGTCGTATCGGTCTGCTCGGCCATAACGGTGCCGGTAAGTCGACACTAATAAAAAGCCTAGTTGGGATGTTGCCTCTCTTATCAGGAGAACGACAGGAAAACGACAATCTCGCTTTAGGTTATTTTGCCCAGCACCAACTCGAGGCCTTGGATATGGCTGCCAGTCCATTGCTACATGTGCAGCGTTTATCACCTGAGGTGCGCGAGCAAGAGATTCGAAATTTTCTTGGTGGTTTTAATTTTCATGGTGATAAAGCGACAGAGAGTGTGAGAGATTTTTCCGGTGGAGAAAAGGCGCGTTTGGCCTTGGCCTTGATAGTTTGGCAAAAGCCGAATTTACTTTTGCTGGATGAGCCTACTAACCATCTCGATTTAGAAATGTGTCATGCTTTAACCGTCGCCCTACAAGGGTTTTCGGGAGCCTTGGTCGTGATATCGCATGATCGCCATTTATTGCGAAATACCGTCGATCAATTCTATATTGTGGCAGATGGGGTATTGGCAGAGTACGATGGTGATTTAGCCGATTATCAAAAGCGTTTATCCGGTGGTGTTAAAGATAATGAGGCAGTAAAGCAGGCGTCTCAAAAGCCTTCTGAAGTGGATGAGGTAAAAGTTGATAGAAAAGCGCAAAGACAAGATGCGGCGCGTAAGCGACAAAAGCTCAGCCCTTTACGTAGCCAAATCAATAAGCTCGAAAAACGTATGGAAAAAAAACAAGCCCAGCTCGGCGAAGTAGAATCGCGTTTAGCGGACAACGCGCTTTATGAAGAGGCTAATAAGTCGTTGTTAACCGACACTTTGTATGAGCAAAGAGATCTGCAGCAGCAGCTAAGTCGTTGTGAAGAAGAATGGTTATCACTCAATGATGAGTTAGAGCAATTGCAAGCGGAAGTGCAGTAGGATTGGCTTATGTCTAATGTCATACCCTTTAAAAAGCCGTCGCTGAAAAAGAAGGCGAAAGAAAAGACCTTATGTTCCAATGGGTTTCATAAGTGGAAGGTTGTTAGCGAAAATCAATTTGATACTAAGCAGGGAAAGCTGGTTACCACCTACCGTTGTGAGCGCTGCGGCAAGACTAAAGTTAAAGCTCACTAATCAACTATACTGTTAATGCCGGAAGTTTGCTGTTTTACTAAAGCGCGTAATACATATCGCAAATAACCATGTGTTTCATATGGAAATAATTTGTTTAGCCTGATAATGGCAGTTTTGCTCGCTGCTGCCGATAAATATGAGATACAAATTAGACCAAGCCGATGCGAGTTGCCATGGTTGTGGTAACTAAATATCGGTTAGTGATCGAATTAATCGACAACGGTGAGGATGTCGAGTGCTACAAAAATGGATAGGGGGCAAAATGAAAAAATGGTTTGCTCTACTGTATTTTGCTATGTCGATGCTACTGCCTTCGATCTCGATTGCTGGCAATGCAAAACTTATTCAATGGCATAGTACCAATATACAGTTACTTCGCGGTTACGATTTTGAATTGGGTGCCGAAGAGCGCACCATCTCGACGTTTGAGCATGTAAGTGGTTGGGTATTTGGTGATATCTTTACCTTTGCTGATTTGATTTGGCCAGACGGGGATGATTTTACTTACTATGCTGAGTTTTCGCCGCGTTTTTCCTTAAGCAAGATTAGTGGTCGTGACTTCTCAACTGGCATAATAAAGGATGTATTGATTTCTACCACAATAGAAAAGCCCAAAGATCAGCAAGAACGTTATCTTTATGGCGCGGCAGTAGATTTCAACATACCTGGTTTTGCATTCTTTAATAGTAATTATTATGTTAGAGATAACCCTAATTTAGAGGGTAAAACATGGCAGATTACTTTAGCTTGGAAACGGCCATTTAAGCTTGGTCATACTTCATGGGTGACAGAGGGCTTTGCAGATTTTTTTGGTTCAGAGGGTAGAACCAGACCAAATCAGTTAATTGTACCTCGTTTGCTAGTAGATATAGGGGAGCATGTTGGTCTCAGCAAAAATAAGCTATGGTCGGGAATCGAATATTCCTATTGGCATAATAAATTTGGTGTCGATGGCGTGACTGAGTCAGTGGTGCAGCTTCAAATAAAATGGGAGCTGTGAATAGATGCCGGTGACAGGCTCTTATTTTATAAAATTCTTACTGGTTGTTGTCGCTTACGCTGCGCTAGGGAGGTTAGCCCTTACCCTAGCTATTCCTCCTGGGTTTTCCGCGCCCATTTGGCCCTCTGCGGCTGTCGCCTTAGTTGCTGTTCTGCTTGGAGGCTACCGTTATTTGCCAGCGGTTTTTTTAGGCGCGATTGGCGCTAATCTCATAGTATCCTTGAACTTGGGTGGAGATATTTCAACACTGCGCTCGATGATGCCGGCAATTTTGATCAGTGCAGGCGCTACTCTGCAGACAGCATTCGCCGTCTTTGTTATCAAAAAACTTAATCATGTTTCTAAGGCTTTTAATACCTATCAAAGCATTGTTTCATTTGTATTTTGGGGGGGATTAATAGCCTGTTTGGTCAATGGGTTTATTGGGCCAGCGACACTTTATTTTTTCGATATTCTGCCGGCACAGGCCTTAGCATCGAGTATCTTTACATGGTGGGTTGGCGATGCAATAGGCGTGGTGCTATTTGCGCCAATGTTGTTGATACTGCTTCATCAATCAGTATCTGGTCTCAGAAAAATTGTAATTGCTTTGCCGGTGCTGTTATTTGCAGCAATAGCTATTTTTACTTTTTTCAGTGTTAAGCAAGCGAATCTAGAGAAAGGACAAAGCGACTTTGATGTGCTGGCCAGGAGTATTGCGACCGAGTTTGAGAAGAATATACAAATCTACTTAAATATATTGGAAGCCAATGCAAGTTTTATTAATGCCTCTGACTATGTGTCTGCTGAGGAGTTTCAGACTTTTACTAAAGGGTTTGTCGAAAAATATCCCAGTATCCAATCGCTTTCCTGGAACCGAAGGGTTACTAGTGAAGAACGCGATGAGTACGAGAAAGAAATCCAAGATCAAGGGTTTTCAAACTTCACGATTAAGGATCGCTTCGGTGTGGGTAGGATAGACCCCGCACCCGAGCGAGAGGTCTATTTCCCTGTTACCTATCTTAACCCTTATACGGGTAATAATGCAGCGCATGGTTACGATACCTATGGTCCAGACGAGGTTACGGATAATATTAGACAAAAAGTATTAGACCAGGCCAGAGATGAAGGCAGAGCTATTGTTACCGGTAGGATCGCTA
>CAYUVE010000097.1:0-8330 GCA_964447985.1 uncultured Thiotrichales bacterium | reverse complement strand
CTAAAACAGAACGGCTAGAACAAAAACTTAGCTTTCAAGCCACACACGATGAGTTAACTGGCTTAATTAATCGACGAGCATTTCAACGCGAATTGCATTACGCGATCAATAGCGCCAGGCGCGATCATCTTCACCATGTGCTGCTATATATCGACCTCGATCAGTTTAAAGTGGTTAACGATACTAGCGGCCATGGAGCTGGCGATGAATTATTACGGCTACTCACTAAAGAACTATCATCGACACTTAGACGGGACGACACACTGGCACGCTTGGGTGGCGACGAGTTTGGTGTACTACTAAAAGGCTGCCCACTTGATAAGGGAGAAGAGATTGCCGACTCACTCGTTAAGACCGTGCGAAACTTTCGATTCAAATGGCATAACCAAATATTTACAGTCGGTGCCAGCATAGGTGTTGCTGGAATAGACAGCAAATGTGCTGGTCTGGCTGAGATTTTAAGCATAGCCGATGCAGCATGCTATGCCGCTAAAGATCGAGGCCGTAACCGAACCTATGTATACCGTAATGACGACTCAGAAATGTCTCAACGTCGTGTTGAAATGCGCTGGGTATCACGAATAACACGCGCCATTGATGAAGACCACCTTCGTCTCTATTACCAAACTATTCTACCGCTTAAACCATCAGATACCGGCTGCCATTTTGAAATCTTGGTAAGAATGGTAGACAACGATGGCAAATTAGTTCCGCCTAATCTGTTTATTCCTGCTGCAGAGTCTTATGGCTTAATGCCCGATATCGATAAATGGGTAATAGAGAAAACCTTTGCTCAGCTTGCTCCTCGCTATAGCGACAAAAGCAAACATTATGACGACACATGCTGCATCAACCTCTCAGGTACTAGCTGGGCCGACGAAACACTATCTGGCTTTATCTGCGAAATGGTTGCTCGATATCGAGTACCTGCCCGCATGATTTGCTTTGAGCTAACAGAGACCGCAGCAATTAACAATATTGATAAAACAGAACTGTTTATTCGAGACTTAAAAGAAATTGGCTTTCGCTTTGCTCTAGATGATTTTGGCGCCGGGGCAAATTCGTTTAGCTACCTTAAGCGCCTACCCGTCGATTATCTGAAAATTGATGGTAGTTTTGTGACAAACATCATCGAAGATAAAGTGGATTACGCCATGGTAGAAGCCATCAACCACGTCGGCCACATTATGGAAATTGAGACTATTGCCGAATTTGTCGAAAATGATGCAATACTTGAGGTCATTACTGACATCGGTATAGACAAAGCCCAAGGGTATGGCATCTCTAAACCCCAACTGTTTGAGTTATCTTCTCTCGACACAGCATCCGCTAAGAGTCCCGACGAAATCGATACCCAGCCAAGCAACGTGGTGTCATTAAAAAAACAGCAATAGACCTTCCCTAGCAATTAAACACCCCGCAAAATCAAAAGCGCTTATTTACTAATATTTGCTATCTAATAAGGCTATACTAGCTGTCCGCATCAGTTAGTTTTCGCATCATGACAGCCCTTAGCATCAACGCCGTACATAAGCAGTTCCCAGGAGTCAGGGCGCTAAACGGCATCGACCTAGACATTCAACAGGGTGATTTTTTTGGACTACTTGGCCCCAATGGTGCCGGTAAATCTACTTTGATCAACATTATCGCTGGGCTGACTAGTGCCGATAGTGGCCAGATCTCGATTATGGGCCATGATGTATCCAGCAATTTTCGTCAGGCTCGGCAGAATCTAGGTGTTGTACCGCAAGAAATCGTCTTTGACCCATTTCTCACCGTACGCGAGGCCATTCGCATACAAGCTGGCTACTATGGTGTGGGAACCGAAGGTCACGACTGGATAGAAGAAATCATCGCTGCACTAATGCTAAGCGACAAGGCTAATGCCAACATGCGTTCACTATCAGGCGGCATGAAACGACGAGTCATGGTTGCCCAAGCGTTAGCTCACAAACCACCCGTCATTGTGTTAGATGAACCAACTGCCGGTGTCGATGTTGAGCTACGCCGCCATCTTTGGAAGTTCATCCAACAATTGCACGAGCAAGGCCATACTGTCATCTTAACCACGCACTATCTTGAAGAAGCTGAAGCGCTTTGTAATCGTATCGGCATTATTGATCACGGCGAACTGGTCGCCTTAGATGACACGTCAAAACTCATGGCCAGTGGTATAGCCAGCAAATCCCGATTGCGAATCACTATTGGAGAACAAAGAAGACACATCCCGGATCAAGTAAGGCCATTACTTATCGAAAGCAGCACATCAGAACTATTATTTGAATACGATCGCGCCCAGCATTCTGTCGTCGATATTATCGACACCGTTAAAGCCTCAGGCTTTGACATCATCGACATTCACACCGAAAGCGCTGATCTTGAAGATATCTTTCTTGCCTTAACACGTAACGAACCATGAATACTGTTGGCTTTAAAACCTTACTTAAAAAAGAACTGCTGCGTTTTTCAAAAGTCGCATTTCAGACTGTCTTTGCGCCTGTTGTCACCACCTTGTTGTATCTGGTGGTTTTTAGCCAAGCTCTAGATACGCGTGTGAGTGCTTTTAATAATATCGACTATGCTACCTTTTTGGTGCCTGGCCTTGTGATTATGGCTGTGCTACAAAACGCTTTTGCCAATAGTTCATCAAGCTTAACGCAAGCTAAAATCACCGGACATATCATTTTTATTTTACTACCGCCTCTTTCCCATATTGAGCTATATCTTGCCTATACCATCGCCGCTATGGTGCGTGGAATGTTAGTGGGTGTCGGGGTATTGATCGCTGCAATACTGTTTATTCCTATCCCCGTGCATGATTATGGAATCTTATTTGTTTTTGCCTTAACTAGCAGCGCAGTACTGGGCTCTATCGGCATTATCGCTGGTATTTGGGCAGAGAAATTTGACCAGCTGGCACTATTTCAAAATTTTATTATTATGCCTTTGTCATTTTTAAGCGGCGTGTTTTATTCTATCCAGGCGCTACCCTCATTCTGGCAGTTTATTTCCCACCTAAACCCTTTCTTTTACATGGTCGATGGGTTTCGTTATGGGTTTCTCGGGGTATCAGACGTTTCACCGTGGTATAGCCTGATGTTTGTCTTCATTGCAATGCTAGTATCATCAGGTTTAACACTAATACTACTTAAAACCGGTTATAAACTACGCCACTAAGAATGGATAAGAAATGAGCAAAGCTGACTTGGCATCACGCTTTAGAGGATTTTTACCGGTTGTGGTCGACGTTGAGACCGCTGGTTTTGATGCAAAAAAAGACGCATTACTTGAAATTGCTGCGGTCATGATTACTATTAACGATAAGGGTCATCTAATGGCCGGTGAAACACATGCTTGCCATGTTGAACCTTTTGCTGGCGCCAACCTTGATGAAAGTGCACTGGCTTTTAACAAAATCGACCCGTACCACCCCTTCCGTATGGCGCTCAGCGAAAAAGAAGCGCTAGAAAAAATTTTCAAACCCATTCGCAAAGCCATCAAAGCGCATCAATGTACTCGCGCAATATTAGTTGGGCATAATGCTTTCTTTGATTTAGGTTTTTTAAATGCGGCAGTTGAACGCTGCGATATTAAGCGCAACCCGTTTCATCCGTTTAGTAATTTCGACACAGTTTCCCTGGCGGGCTTGGCCTATCAACAAACCGTGCTCGCCCGTGCGATACAAGTAGCGGAAATTGAATGGGATCAGGCCGAAGCGCATTCGGCCATATACGATGCTGAAAAAACAGCGGAATTGTTTTGTAAAATCGTTAACCTTTGGGACACCGAGATTGGTGCCCCGAATACTGCTCTGCAGAATAGTTCAGATTGAAATAATTTACCGAATAACTTAGCCGTCGTTGCTAGCCTCAGCAGCAGGTAACATTTTTTGTAGCTCGCCCTGCTCATATAGCTCAAGCATGATGTCTGAGCCACCAACTAATTCACCCTTAATGAACAATTGTGGAAAAGTTGGCCAATTAGAATACTGAGGCAAATTAGCACGAACTTCTGGCTGTTCTAGTACGTTGACGCTGGCAAACTGTGCACCACAAGCGGATAAGATTTGTGCGGCTTGCGACGAAAAACCGCACTGTGGAAATGTTGGCGTACCTTTCATAAACAACACCACATCATTTTCTTTTACGGTTTTATCAAGTTGTTCAATAATATCCATTGTTTTTACTCTTTGATGACATCTGATTAATGACTTCAGGCTTATATTGCGCTGATTATAACGCTTTTCAAGTCCTACCGAGCTATTCTTGTCGGCGCCAAGCCCCACCAGATGGAGTCTGTATACGCAAATATTGCCCCTCGTTAGCAACGAAACTTACCTTGGCGGGTATTGGCTTACCATCAAGCTGATTGCTACCGGTAGAACCAGCGCGAGCACCGTTGACGCCCCAAGGAGCATGAGCACGGCGCTCGGTGAGCAAACTCACCACGGTATCTTCAAGAAACTCATACTCTCTAACCAGACCACAACCACCGCTATATTCTTCATCATACTGGTCGCATTCTAGTTCACTACGCGACAATTCATAGCGACGAATGCGCAAGGGGTAATGCATCTCTAGACTTTCTATGGGCGTATTAAGCGTATTCGTCATATGGCATTGGCGACCACTGATTCCCGGACCGTTAGGGCCTGCCCCTGCACCGCCACCAATCGTTTCATAATAGTCCCATGCATTGTTGTTTGCTGATAATTTTTGATCAGACACAATACTACCAAGGGCAACATTATTCATGGTGCCCTGGCTAGCGGCAGGCATTTGCTCGGGTAGCGCCTGTGCCAAGGCACCCATCACCACGTCCACCAAGCGCATACTGGTTTCGACGTTACCCGCCGCAACAGCAGCACCCGGTTCAGGATTTAGAAAAGACCCTTTAGGCACCACCAACTCGATAAGCGAAAAACTTCCCGCCGTTGCAGGCGTATTATTAGGCATAAGACAGCGAAAAACGTAATAGACGGCAGCAGCGACTACAGAGACTGGACAATTGATATTACCTTTGACTTGTCGCGCCGAGCCGCTGAAATCCGCGATCACCTTATCAGCCATTATCTCTAGCCGTAATGCAATACGAATATCTTGATTACCTTGGCCATCATCATCCATCACATCCTGAAAATGATAAACCCCTGACGGGATACGCCTTAAACCGGATAAAGCCATTTTGCGACCATAAGCCTGTAGAGCTTCTAGTGCCTGTCGATAACGCTGGCCACCAGCTAATTGTTGTATCAAGGCTGACGTACGCTTAAGGCCAGTAATATTTGCGCTCACTTGAGCTAGCAAGTCTGCATAGCCTTGCTGGCGGTTTTTTATACGCGCTAATACTGGTGCAATCGCTTTACCATCGATGTCACCCAGTCGCACAAAACGGCTCGGCGCTATCACTACGCCTTCTTCTTCGAGCTTACTGGCAATGGGCATCGAACCACCCGTCTTGGCTCCGATATCAGCATGGTGGGCTCGATTGGCAATAAAGCCAACTAATTCTTCAGCATAAAACAAGGGCGCAATAACGGTGATATCGGGCAAATGGGTACCACCTAGATCGGGGTCATTCAGCCAAACCATGTCGCCCTGTTGCCATGGCATGGACTGCACCAAGTCAGCCATGGCATATGCCATGCTACCCAGATGCACAGGAATATGTGCGGCTTGTGCGCACAAGTCGCCGCTTTGATCAAAAATAGCGCAGGAATAATCGAGTCGATCTTTGATATTGGGCGATAATGAGGCACGCTGCAGCACCAGCCCCATTTCTTCACAAATAGCATCAAGGCGTTGGTGGAATAAAGATAGTTCGATTGGATTCATAAGTTAAGCATAGCAAGACACGTCTCACAGTGCTGGAGATGGCGCTTAAGGTACTGATATACTTATTGTCTTAACTTTTTTACGTTTAAGCGGGAGCTCAACGATGGCACACGAATTACCAGCATTACCTTATGCACTGGATGCGCTGGCACCACATATCTCTGCAGAGACACTTGAGATTCATCATGGCAAACACCACGCCACTTATGTTACCAATATTAATAATCTTGTAGCGGGAACCGAATATGAAGGTTTATCGTTAGAAGAAATCATTGTTAAAGCACCTGCAGGTGGAATCTTTAATAATGCAGCACAGATTTGGAACCATACGTTTTATTGGAATTGCCTTAGCCCTAACGGTGGTGGCGAACCGACTGGCGCTATTGCAGATGCCATCAATGATGCCTTTGGCTCATTCGCTGAATTCAAAGAACAGTTTTCAAAAACGTCCATTACGACTTTTGGCTCTGGTTGGGGCTGGCTAGTTAAAAACGCCGATGGCTCCTTGGCATTGGTCAGCACGAGCAACGCCGGCAACCCGATGACAGAAGGACAAACCCCAATCCTTACCTGTGATGTATGGGAACATGCTTATTATGTTGATTACCGCAATCGACGCCCTGATTATGTCGCTGCCTTTTGGAATTTGGTCAATTGGGACTTTGCTAACGCCAACCTAGGTTAAACATGGCGTAGTAACGACATAGAGAACTGAGTGCGGCAGCCACCAGGCTGCCGTTTCTTTTTATAGGACATAAAAACTACGTGACTGGCTTAATGGCTAACTATTCCCGTCTCCCTATCAGCTTCCGCCACGGTAAAGGTTGCTGGCTATGGGATGATGAAGGCGAGAAATACCTCGATGCACTTTCGGGCATTGCTGTGTGCGGACTGGGCCATGCGCACCCGGCGGTCAGCCAAGCTATAAAAGAACAAGCTGATCTGTTATTACACACCTCTAACCTTTATAACATCGAACCGCAGAGTCAACTCGCTAATAAGCTCAATACTATTTGCGGCACCGAAAGCGCGTTTTTTTGTAACTCCGGCGCAGAAGCTAACGAAGCAGCAATAAAAATCGCTCGGCGTTTTGGCCATGAGCGTGGGGTTGATAAGGCTAAAATCATCGTTATGGAAGGCGCCTTTCACGGGCGCACCCTTGCCACCTTATCAGCGACAGGCAATAAAAAAGTCAAAGAAGGTTTTGCACCGCTGGTTGAAGGTTTCATTCAAATCCCCTATAACGACCTCGATGCTATCAAGGCCTATAGCCAAGACAAAGACGTTGTCGCCGTGATGGTGGAGCCTATTCAAGGCGAAGGCGGCATTAACATCCCTGGCGCTGACTATTTATCTACCATTCGCCAACTTTGTGACGACAACGATTGGCTGTTGATTACTGATGAAATTCAATCCGGCATGGGACGCAGCGGCCGCTGGCTCGCGGCTCAGTCTGTGGGAGTACAAGCTGATGTCATCACATTAGCCAAAGGTTTGGCTAATGGTGTTCCGATTGGCGCCTGCTTAGCACACGGTAAAGCCGCTAAAGTACTTGGCCCTGGTTCTCATGGCTCAACCTTTGGTGGCAACCCATTAGCTTGTAGAGCAGCGTTAGCGGTATTAAATACTATTGATGAAGAAGGTCTTTGTGATAACGCTGCGACGATGGGCGACTGGCTTAAACAAGCCTTTGAAGACCGACTATCAAACATCCCTCATTTTAAAGAGGTACGTGCCCAGGGGCTGCTAATCGGCATTGAACTAACTGTGCCCTGTGCAGCGCTAGTAGCCAGCGCACTGGAAGACTATATTCTGATTAATGTCACAGCCGATAAAGTTGTACGCTTATTGCCACCACTTATTCTTAACCAAGAAGAAGCGCAGTTAATCGTTGACAAAGTCAGCGCTCTAATCGAAAACTTTGGCGCGTAAGACCAGGACATAGATGTGACTGTACGACACTTTCTTACCCTAAGCGATCTCAGCAGCAGTGAACTCAATACGCTTATCGCCCGTGCTACAGAACTTAAATCTATGCATCGCGATGGCAAAATTTACGAGCCGTTGAAGAACAAAGTGCTAGCCATGGTATTTGAAAAGTCATCAACACGCACCCGCGTCTCGTTTGAGGCAGGCATGATACAGTTAGGTGGTG
Organism: uncultured Thiotrichales bacterium; assembly: GCA_964447985.1. Taxonomy (GTDB): domain Bacteria; phylum Pseudomonadota; class Gammaproteobacteria. Next base: position 341 of record CAYUVE010000097.1, on the reverse strand, counting down.
GATCGATATTTTTATCTCCGCGCGACACTCAACTTGGCCGTGGCGAACCCGTTGCCGATACTGCACGAGTACTATCTCGCATGGCGGATGCCATTATGATTCGCACTTTCGCGCATGATACTGTCATTGAACTGGCCAAGCATTCAGAAGTCCCTGTTATCAATGCTCTGACTGATGACCACCATCCTTGCCAACTGTTAGCAGATATTCAAACGTATACGGAACATCGCGGTTCCATTGAAGGCAAAACGGTCACTTGGGTGGGCGATGGTAACAATATGTGCCACTCTTATATGCAGGCAGCACAACAGTTTAACTTCAAACTCAATATCTCTTGCCCT
>CAYUVE010000096.1:0-8371 GCA_964447985.1 uncultured Thiotrichales bacterium | reverse complement strand
ACACACAATAATAATCAGATAGTCTTGCTATGAAAGTTAATGGGACAGCAGTGGTACGAGATATTCTTTTAATAATAAATTAAAATGCTCCGTTTTGCTTATTGGGAGAAACCATGGCCACTGTTAGTACCAACGAATTTCGCGGCGGTTTGAAGCTAATGATTGACGGTGATCCGTGCAGTATTATCGAAAACGAGTTTGTTAAACCGGGAAAAGGCCAGGCGTTTAATCGGGTAAAAATACGTAACCTCATGACAGGGCGCGTTATTGAGCGTACTTATAAATCGGGAGAATCGGTTGAAACGGCGGATGTCGTCGATACCGATATGCAGTTTTTATACGGTGATGGGGAATACTGGCATTTCATGGTTCCTGAGTCGTTTGAGCAAATTGCGGCTGATGAAAAGGCGGTGGCTGATGCGGCAAAATGGCTTAAGGGGCAAGAGGATTGCGTTGTGACCTTGTGGGAAGGGCGCCCTATATCCGTGACTCCGCCGAATTTTGTTGAGCTAGAGATTACGGATACAGACCCCGGTGTGCGTGGTGATACCTCAGGCGGTGGTGTAAAACCAGCGACTCTGGAGACGGGCGCTGTTGTTCGAGTACCTTTGTTTATTGATATTGGCGTAGTGATCAAGGTTGATACACGCACCGGCGAATACGTATCACGCGTCAAAGATTAATTGAGGTTTTGTCACCGTGGGTTCATCCGACTGGCGACCTCAGGCTTCACAATCAGTACGTCGATTACGGGCTAAAGTTTATCGCCAGATCCGCTTGTTTTTTGAACAGCGAGATGTACTAGAAGTTGATACACCGATTTTATCTTCTTCAGCTTCGACGGACCCTGAACTCAGTCATCTTTATTGCGATATTAATGACATAAACTTTTACCTACAGACGTCGCCCGAATTTGCCATGAAACGCTTGCTTGCTTCCGGGGCCGGGTCAATTTTTCAAATATGTCGGTGTTTTCGGGGTGGAGAAATCGGCAGACATCACTGCTCTGAATTCGTCATGCTCGAATGGTATAGGCTCGATTTTTCACTACAAAAGCTTATTCAAGAAACGAGTGATTTACTTCAGCTATGGTGGCCAGGCCGTAAGGTCATTCACTATCGCTATCGAGACATATTAAAGGCAAGAACCGGCTTAGATTACGATGCCAGTGACTTAGATGATTTCCGTCAATACCTTGGCCAAAAGCCTGGAAATATCTCACCAGCTTTACTGGCGGGAGAACGCGATCAACTTTGCGATATGATTTTCGCAATAGATATCACGCCGACATTGGGTTTCGACTCAATAGCGGTATTAACCGGCTACCCAGCATCGCAGGCACAGTTCGCTAAACTCAATGAAGCGGGCAATGAGGCGCTTCGTTTCGAAATTTATTTCGATGGCATTGAGTTAGCCAACGCATATGAAGAGTTGCTGGATAGTAAGCAGCAATCTCTACGTTTTAGCGAGCAGAATAAACAACGAGAGTCGCTGTCCAGACCGCCGGTTAACGTAGATCAGAATCTTATATCTGCCCTGGAGCAGGGCTTGCCTCAATGTTCTGGTATCGCCATGGGTATTGATCGTTTGCTGATGCTAATTGCCGGTAAGTCGGATATTAATGAGATCACCGAGTTTCCAGTGAGCTAGGTGGGTCTGCTTCGTTCAAAAAGTACTTTCATAGACTCATCATCTTGTTAGGGTAGGGCGTCGATATCTTTTACAACTTTGTTTTGCTTGTTCGTCAAAAATCTTATAAGCTGTCAGAAAGCGTTGTAAATCATTGTTTTTTAAAGGATGAACATGGTCTGGCGGTTTGGGCATAGTTGTTGCTATTGAGAAAACATAAAGATTTAATGAGCATGGGAATACATAAAAAATGATTGAAAAGCGTTGGAGTTCGCGCCAGCCACTACAGCTTGAGGTTAACCTCGAGTATGGGGGTAGCCAGGTAAACGGGCGCACACTCGATATCGGTCTGGGCGGCGCATTTGTACAAACCGATATCTACCATTTTGAGCAGGATCGAGATGTTGTATTGCGTTTCGATTCGTCAAAGGATGCCGATGTTGCATCGACTGATTTGAACGCAAGAGTAGTTCGCGTTGCAGATCAAGGCGTAGGTCTTATGTTCCAAAATTTTGATGCAGATGCCTACCGTTCGTTAAAAACAGTGATGAGTTACGCCTAAAATTGGGGATTGGTTTGGGCGATTTGTTGGCCGAGTTGTAAAGGTTTTTGTGCGACTAGATTGTCTAGCCACGTCAGTTTATCTGCTTCAAAAAGTAAGATGACCGTCGAACCCATATTAAATCTTGCTGCTTCTACACCTCTTGATAGCTCGTGTTGGGGTGTAGCGTTGTAGTCCCACCTTTCTATAGTTTTAGGTCTACGCGGTGTTATGCTGCCATGCCATACGGTGTCAATGCTAGAAACAAATAAAGCACCGACTTTGACCATGGCGAAGCTTCCTAACGCGCTTTCAAATAGTGAAATAACCCGTTCATTGCGTGCAAACAATTTGGGCACGGTTCGTACAGCGGAAGGGCTAACACTAAATAACCGACCAGGAACATAAATCATAGATTGTAAGGTTCCTGTAAGCGGCATATGAATTCGATGGTAATCACGTGGTGATAAGTAGATGTTGATAAAACTACCATTGTGAAAGCGTTTGGCTAGGTTTTCATCGCCCCCCAATAGTGATTGTACAGAGTAGTCATGTCCTTTGGCCTGAAAGATGGTGCCTGAGTTAATGCTCCCAAACGCGCTGATGCAGCCATCAACGGGTGAAATTATCGCTCCGGGTGAATCTGAAATAGGGCGTGCGTCGGCAGATAGCTCGCGCGTAAAGAAATGGTTGAAATCAGGATAACTACTTAAATCAGGGTTGAGAGCCTGACTCATATCAACCTTATATTGCTTGGCAAACCAGCTAATCAGCCTGTTTTTGAAAAACGGCCAGCGAATGCGCATGATTCGAAATAAAACTCGAGATAATGCATGATGGGGCAATAAATATTGCGGTAAAGTACGTATTTTATCGCTAAGCATGGCTGCTTTTTATATTCTCAAAACGGCGCAGTATATCAGTCAGGATTAACCATGGTTTTGAATAATAGAGTTCTATGATTTGCCAGCTTGAACAGATAGCCAATCTATTGGTTCAACGAGACTGGTCGCTGGTGACCGCTGAATCTTGTACCGGCGGTGGACTATCACGACAAGTCACATCCGTTCCCGGTAGTTCGGTATGGTTTGATCGGGGTTTCGTTACGTACAGTAACGCTGCAAAACAGGAATTGTTGGATGTGCCTGAGAATATGATCGAGGAATATGGCGCGGTCAGCGAAGAAGTCGTGGTGGCTATGGCACGCGGTGCGCTTGCTCATAGTCGAGCACAACTCGCGGTAGCCGTTACGGGTATTGCCGGGCCGGACGGGGGTAGCGAAGAAAAGCCGGTTGGAACGGTCTGGTTTGCCTGGGTGATAGAGACCAAGACCTCTAGTCGCTGCCGTTTATTTGAAGGTGATCGTGAGGCGATACGTCGCCAAAGTGAAGAATACGCCATTGAGGGTATGCTCGAATTGCTGAATGCTACGGCAACACAAACCTAGTGCGAGATTGGCGGTTTATGGGATAATCACCTCTTAAATATTTGATCAGACTCAGGTGGGAATAATGGACGACAATCGTAAGAAAGCGCTATCCGCAGCATTGGGGCAAATCGAGAAGCACTTTGGTAAAGGCTCAGTGATGCGTATGGGCGATGCCAGTGCAACGCGAGATATTCAAGCAATTTCTACTGGTTCCCTAGGCCTGGACATCGCGCTGGGTATAGGCGGTTTGCCGCGCGGCCGCGTCGTTGAAATCTATGGTCCTGAGTCGTCTGGTAAAACAACGCTTTCATTACAGGTACTTGCTGAAGCTCAGAAAATGGGTGGCACGGCGGCTTTTGTTGATGCAGAGCACGCCTTAGACCCTGTTTATGCCGAAAAGCTGGGTGTCGATGTGGATGAACTGCTTGTTTCTCAACCTGATACGGGTGAGCAAGCATTGGAAATTACCGATATGTTGGTTCGCTCTGGTGCTGTCGATGTCGTTGTCGTCGATTCCGTCGCGGCTTTAACGCCCAAGGCTGAGATAGAAGGCGATATGGGTGATAGTCACATGGGTTTGCAAGCCCGCCTCATGTCGCAGGCCCTGCGTAAGCTGACCGGTAATATTAAGCGATCTAATACCTTGGTAATCTTTATTAACCAAATTCGTATGAAGATTGGCGTAATGTTTGGTAATCCTGAGACCACGACAGGTGGTAATGCTCTGAAGTTTTATGCTTCTGTGCGTTTGGATATTCGTCGTATTGGCGCAATCAAACGCGGTGACGAAGTCGTGGGCAACGAAACCCGCGTGAAAGTCGTGAAAAACAAGGTAGCCCCGCCATTTAAGCAAACTGAATTCGACATTCTTTATGGAGAAGGTGTTTCTCGTGAGGGTGAGATTATTGACATGGGTGTTAAGCAGGGCATTGTTGATAAGTCAGGTGCTTGGTATAGCTACGGTAAAGAGCGCATTGGGCAGGGTAAAGACAATGTGCGTAATTTCTTAAAAGATAATCCCGAATTGGCAAACGAAATTGATGCCAAGATTCGCGCTGTCTTGTTACCGCAAACCATAGCGGAGTCAGACACTGATGAGGATTTGGCTGAGGCATAGCAAGCAGAACCAAGCTAAACAGTTTGTCAGTAGATTCCAATAGCAAAATCCGCGATAGCATTACGCGCTTATTGTCACAGCGCGAACATTCGGTCGCCGAAGTCCGGCAAAAATTACTGCAACGTGGGTTTGATAAAGAGCGTGTTGATCACTATATCCATTTATTCGAGCGAGAAGGATTATTGAGTGATGAACGCTTTGCTGAGGCTTATGTTCGTTCAAGAGTTTCGAAAGGGTACGGTCCGCTTTATATTGAGCAGGCGCTGTCAGCTAAACACGTTGCCCAAGACTACGTTGCTCATGCCTTAGAAAGCTACGACGAATGGTATCACTTGGCAGAAGAAGTTAGACGAAAGAAATTTGGTGTTGATGCGGCGAAAGATTTTAAAAGTCGTGCAAAACAGATGCGTTTTCTTCAACAACGTGGTTTTGCTTTTGACCAAATTAGGCATGCAATGGGCGAAGATGATTAAAGGTTAGTGATGCGTAGTACTAATGAATTAAGAAGCCTTTTTTTGGACTATTTTAATCGCCATGATCATGAGGTTGTGGCAAGTAGTTCGCTGGTGCCTGGTAATGATCCGAGTTTACTGTTTACCAATGCCGGTATGGTGCCCTTTAAAGAAGTATTTTTAGGTAATGAGAAACGAGATAGTCGCCGTGCAACTAGCTCACAACGTTGTGTGCGCGCTGGTGGTAAACACAATGATTTAGAAAATGTTGGTTTTACTGCCCGTCACCATACGTTTTTTGAGATGTTAGGTAATTTTAGTTTTGGTGATTACTTTAAAGAAGAAGCTATCGATTATGCCTGGGCGTTTTTAACCAAGGAACTGGCTATCGACCCAAACCGTCTTTGGGTCACTGTTTTTGAAGAAGATGATGAAGCAGCAGAACTTTGGTTAAAGAAAGTTGGAGTGTCGGAATCACGTTTTCGTCGTATTGGTGCTAAAGATAATTTTTGGTCTATGGGTGCGACAGGTCCTTGTGGGCCATGTACTGAGATTTTTTATGACCATGGTGATCATATCTTTGGTGGGCCGCCGGGTAGTCCCGATGAAGATGGTGATCGTTTCGTAGAAGTATGGAACCTAGTGTTCATGCAGTACGATCGCGCCAGCGATGGTACGTTGTCTGATTTGCCTAAACCTTCGGTCGATACCGGCATGGGTTTGGAGCGTATTGCTGCTGTTATGCAAGGAACGCATGATAACTACGAGATAGATTTGTTTAAGAAGTTGCTTTCCGCAACGGCTGAGGTGACTTCAACTCAAAGTGCAGATAAGCCTTCTCATCGTGTTATTGCTGATCACATTCGTTCCTGTGCGTTTCTCGTTGCAGATGGTGTATTGCCATCTAATGAAGGACGAGGCTATGTATTACGACGTATTACTCGTCGTGCCATTCGTCACGGCTATGAGTTAGGCCAAAAATCGGCATTCTTTAGCCAACTTGTAGACCCACTAGCTGAGGTAATGGCTGATGCCTACCCCGAATTGCGTGATAAACACGAACACATCCGTTCGGCATTAGCTCAGGAAGAAGAGCGTTTTGCAGAAACCCTAGAACAGGGGATGAAGATTCTTGGTGAGGAAGTTAAGCGCGCTGGTGGAAAAGGTGGTGTGATACCGGGTGATGTTGTATTCAAACTTTATGATACTTACGGTTTTCCAGTAGACCTGACAGCAGATTATGCGCAGTCCTATAAGTTGTCGTTGGACATGGAGGGTTTTGAGGAAAATATGCAGGCGCAGCGCGAACGTGCGCGATCGGCAAGTCGTTTTGCTGCTGATCAGTCTTTGGCTGTTGATGACACCATTAGCAGTACGTTTACCGGTTACGAACATTTAGAAACCAAATCAAAAGTTGTCGCTTTATTTAAAGACGGAAAACCTACATCAGAAATTGCTGCCGGTGATGCCGGAGTAGTTATTTTAGATCAAACGCCTTTTTATGCTGAATCAGGCGGTCAAGTTGGTGATACCGGAAGTATTTCTGTTGGCCAAGGTGCCATAGGGGTACAGAATTGTTTTAGTGTGGAAGATACGCAAAAACTAGCTGGGGGCAGGGCAAACGGGCATATCGGCAAGTTGTCTGATGGTGCCTTACGTATCGGTGATGAAGTGACGAGCCAGGTTGACGAAGCTCGGCGCTTAGATACCGTACGGCATCATTCTGCCACGCATTTATTGCATGCTGCACTGCGTAATGTATTAGGTGATCATGTCGAGCAAAAAGGTTCGCTTGTCAAGCCTGATCGTCTACGTTTTGATTTTTCTAATCCTGAGCCTGTTCATACGGAGCAACTCAAGACGATTGAAGCGATGGTAAACGAACAGGTGCTAGCAAATCTCGAGGCAGAAGTGGCTTTAATGCCAATCAAGGAAGCTATGGCTAGCGGTGCTATGGCTTTGTTTGGTGAGAAGTATGGCGATATCGTTCGGGTGCTCCGTTTCGGGAAGTTTTCGGTAGAGCTTTGTGGTGGCACGCATGTTAAGCGCACTGGTGATATTGGTTTGGTAAAAATAGTTAGTGAATCAGGTGTAGCATCCGGTGTGCGTAGAATAGAGGCAGTATGTGGGCGACATGCGTTGGCTTGGCTAAGCAAGCTTGAAACAACGCTTGATGAGTCGTCTCAGCTGCTTAAAGCCAATCGCGAGAATTTGCTGGGTAAAATAAAACAGACGGTTGATAAGCAACGTCAACTTGAAAAAACGATTGAGCAATTACGTCAACAGCTGTCGTCCAAAGCCAGCGGCGATTTAACCGAGAATGCTCAAAAAATTGGTGATATCAATTTATTGGCAACCCGTGTTGAGGGAGCTGATGTTAAATCTTTGCGTGATATGCTTGATCGTTTAAAAAATCAATTGGCACCAGCGGCTATTGTTTTGGCTGTGGTCAATGGCCAAAAAGTCAATATTGTGGCTGGAGTGACAAAGGATCTTGTTGAGCGTTTGCCGGCGAACGAATTGGTTAACGTAGCAGCGGAAAAAGTAGGTGGTAAAGGTGGCGGTCGCCCCGATATGGCGCAAGCCGGTGGCAGTAAACCTGAGGAATTGGATGGTGCGCTGAAATTGATTCCTGAATGGGTATCAAGCAGGCTTAATAATTAGTGCACAAATTGATTTTTGGTCTGAATATCGGTTGTTAGCGTAAATCTCCTTCCATTTTGACTCGAATTAGCGTTTAATTACCCGTTTTTTGTAATAACGTCCTGGTTCAGGCAATGCCTGCATGCCGGCGCGGGTTGGTTGGTATAAATGGCACTCGTTGTCCAGAAATATGGCGGAACTTCCGTCGCAAATGCCGAGCGCATCAGTGCGATCGCGGACAAAGTGGCAGCAGCTCAAGCGGCAGGCGAGAGGACCGTTGTCGTTGTTTCGGCAATGAGTGGCGAAACAAATCGTTTGATTGGTCTTGCTAAGGAAGTCACGGATCGGCCCCATCCTAGAGAACTTGATGTTCTGCTATCTACAGGGGAGCAAGTTACTATTGCGTTGCTATGTATGGCGTTGGATAAGCTAGGTGTCGCAGCGCGTTCGTACACAGGTGGCCAAGCACGGATTACAACAGATACGATGCATAACAAAGCGCGTATTTTGGATATTGATACGTCGCATATAGAAAGTGATCTCGAATCAGGAAAAGTAGT
>CAYUVE010000095.1:1967-8374 GCA_964447985.1 uncultured Thiotrichales bacterium | reverse complement strand
ACAATAATGACCACAACCGCGGTTGTCTTCAGACGTCGCGGCTTAATACGAAAAGCGGTATGCTCCTTTTCTATAATTTTCATTGAATTATGCAGAACGCACCTGCCTATTTTTCGTTTTTATTCAGTAACGGTATGAGTATTTATACCGATAGTATTTGGGCTTATTGTAATAATAACCCTTTTTATAACGATACTGCTTGCCATAATAGTTTGGTTTTGCATATTTGTCATGATAATGACGTTTAGCTATGTGTTTCTTTTTATACCCATAGTCTTTGTAATAACCATTTCTATAGTGATGGTTTTTGTAATGTTTCTTATGTTTATAGTTTTTATCATGTTTGTAATGATGCCCATTATAATGATGTTTTTTATGCTTGTTTTTATAAGCAAGATAACCTGCTGCAACAATTGCAGTACCGGCAAGAATAGCGATAGCGGTGTCATTAGACGAATGACGTTTATGCTCAGCTTGAGCAGGTGAAACTGTGCCTGCAGTGATTAATGCAATCGAAGCAAAAATTCCTAACAAACGTTTTGTCAACATGGCTTACCTCCTAACATCGAGTGGTTTGCTTGTGACTCTAGGTTGCTCTATTTTAACTGAATGGCTTGTGAATTAAGGTTTGTCCTTTGTTTCAAAATGTTTCAACTTTGTCACAGAGGGTTCAATGAGTAATTCCGATTTGTTTTCGGCTGAGATAACACTGATTGGTGTTCGGCGTCCAAAGCTCCGTAAGATCTGCCAAAGCTGCTTCACGCCGCGCCATAGCTTCGGTAGAAGCCATATCATTACTAAAATAACGATGGCGAGTATGACTAAAAATAAAATGGGGTAATTAAGCGCAGTCCATAGCCCAGCAATAACGGCTAGATCTTCGCCAATCGATGCTGTCCAGTTGGATACTGGCTCTGGCGAACTGTTTATTACTAGTCGACTACTGGCTTTTGTTGCATGACTGGCTGTTGCCAGGCTGCCGCCGATTAAGGCCGCCGCGAATGTCAGCCCGGGACTGACGTCGCCAGCCGCACTGGCAGACAGCACGATGGCAGCGGGTATACGAATAAAGGTATGAAGTGCGTCCCAGAGGCTATCCAGCCCGGGTATTTTGTCTGCGAAAAATTCAACACAATACATCAGTCCCGCAGCGCCTAATACTAAGGGGTCACTGAGTACTTCCAGCCCCGCAGGTAATTTAACGTGCCCTGTCAACGCAAAGATACCAAGTGTAAACACCGCAGCATATACATTGACGCCGCTGGCGACAGCGATACCTGATACGAGTGCTAGCGAGTCTAAAGATTGCAAGGTGTTTTCCCTGAGTTATCCAGTGTTTCTAGTTTACAACTAGAATAGATGATAAAAATAGCCACATATCAGTTATTATGATCTACTACTTATGAACTTAGCATTAATAAAAACAATGACTTACAGACATTTAGCAGTATTCGTGGTCGCGATATTCTTACTCGCGGCTTGTAGTGGCGCTGATGATGCAAAAAATGCCACATGGTTGCACGGTACCTGGCAAGTCACGCATAACCCGCAAAGTGATGATGAAGATGATATGGTTTTTCGCGATGACGGCAAGGTCGTCATTATTACCCAGCATGGCGATCTTGAGGGTGAATATGCGGTTGCCGGAACAATCTTGAGAATGTTGGTGACGGTGAACCAGAAACCCGTGTTAACGGAATTCAAGATTTCCGAAAATAAAGACAAATTAATATTCAAAAACGGTGCGGAGTATTCCCGCAAGGCGCCATAATCTTACGATCAGTACATACGCTTATTTTAGTAATAAATCTTTGGCTTGATTGATCTTCGACGCAAGATAGTCTGATCCACCGCGATCAGGATGCATTTTTTGCATCAGCCGGCGATGTGCTTGGATGATTTCACCCTCGCTGGCGCCTTCCTTTAGGCCTAGTATTTCTAAGGCCTCAGTTTGTGTCATAGAGCCGTCGTGGTTTGCGGCGGATTGTCGCGAGCTATTTGATGGGTCTCGCCATTCATCACCATAAACTCGGTCAAGATAGGTCTCAACCAGTGCGGCGGACTCATTATCATTGGCTAGACATTCTTCGTAGAGTTGAACAATGGCTTCTTTTGTCATTTCACTAAGTCGTTGGCCAGCGAAACGTCCATCGGTAACTTCGCCATCGAGTTCGCCGCTGTCGTGGTTCAAGGTCATAGTAATGTAACGCGCACTAACCTTAGAAGTGTTAGATGTTTGGCTATGCTGAGTTGATTGCTGTTTGCCACCAAAGCCACCTTGGCGTTGTTGCCAATTTTGAATCCACTTGAGTATGGGTGGAAAACGTAACAGCGGTAATAAACGTGGTAGTGCGGCGAAGATAGCTCCGATCGCGGCGACGATCCAATTCAGCTTAACGACGGCCAAAATAATGACCAAACCGATAATGACATAGAAGCCGATTTCTTTAATCTTCTTAGCTACATGGGCGGGGCTGGCCTTAAGAAAGGCGTGCAGAAATATGGCAGCAGCGCCAATAACAAGCAATAGGATAATCAGTTGTGGTGGCATAGGGTGTTATTTGTCAGCAAGCTGATGAGTCAACTGCAGTAGTGATCCACCATGTTGCTGGCTGTAATTTTCCAAGGCCTTACGTCCACCGGCGGCATAAACGGCGACGGCACCCAGCAGTTCGCGCAGCTGTTGCGCACTGCCTGAATCAAAATGGCAATAGGCACCTTGGCTGAGTTTTGCCATATGGCGAAACACTTGCTCAGCATGCGGATTGTGGCCTTCTTGAAATACAAATATGGGTACGCTGAGTACGCCTAGCTGGCCTGCTAGGTGCGCAATATCATCGATATTTTCTTCACAACAATCGCCTACATAGACAATGGCATTAATGCGTGATCGTTTGGTCTCAGCGATAGCGTGGTTTAAAACACGGCCAATCTGAGTGTGACCGCCAAGACAGCCTACCGACGTCATTTTTTGGCGTAATACGCTAGCTTCATTTAACCATTTTGAATGGTCAAATTCGTTAAAGCCGCGAAAATAACAAAGCTGAACGTCTAGACCACCTAAGGAATTACTGGCATCAAACATTTCTGCCTGAATATGACAGGCATTATCCCAGGTGGGCTCTCGGCTAGCTGTAGCATCCATAGCAAATAACAATCGTCCGCGCTTCGAGGCGGGTTTAATGCTTTTTGTCGCCGCAACCTTTTGTAAGAAAGCGTTAACGCTTGGATTATTAGTTTCAGTTGATAAGGTTTTTTTTGACATGACTAGCGAGTCTTAATGCACGGCTTCGCTGCTAACACGTTGTTTCTGCTGTGGCTGAGTAGAAGGTGATGCATGATGAACAATCATTTTCCAACCGGTTTCACTAAGTTGGTAAACATTGGTTGCAAGGACCACAGATTGTTGGATACTGTCGCCATCAACCAATGTCAGGTATTCATTCACAACATGAACGGCCAAGGTTTCGCTTAGCGTACTCCGCTGAGACAGAATACGAATGGACAGATCCAAGGGATCTTTAAACATCGAGCGCCAGCTTTCTTGTACAGCCTTGATGCCGCTTAATCTCTCCGACATGGGGTGTATACATTCAACATCCTCGTTATCAGACCAAACTGTTGTCATCAATTCAAAATCAGACTGTTCGAAGGCACGATAAAATGCATCCTCGGCTTCTTGTGCGCTGTTATAGCGGGTATTTTTCATATTAAGCCCAACTTATTACGTTCCTATGCTTTATGCCACTAAGTATAACGACGATTGCTAACACTGTACTGTTTGGTCGATTTAGCCTTGGCCTCGGCTACTAAATGGGGTATAACCGGCGCTTTTCAACAATTTCAAGGCAAAAGTGGAGATTTGAAATGGCATCGACAGTCGATGAGCTTTCCGTAGAATACACTGATAATGGTGTCGTGACCGTCAAGGAACTCGATAAAATCGTCCTGACAAAGGGCGCTTGGGCGACAGTAATCTATCGATATCAAGATTTGGATAGAAAAAGCGGTGATTATGGGCCCGATAAATACACCATTAGACGTTATCAAAAACGCAATAACGAGTATCAACAAAAGTCGAAATTCAATATTTCAAGTGCTGATCAAGCCCGTAAAATCATTGCTGCTTTAGAACAATGGTTGGATAACTCGGCTTAGAAGCTGGCTACTAGTATCCAAAACCTATATTTGTTAGAGTTTTGTTAGGAACATCTCTTTGAAAAGGCGTATAGTTGCCGGTCTATCGAGAAATAGTCGAATGACTGAGATTTGTCCTTGATATTGATATCAGCGGCCCTATATTGGGCTTTCATACAAGATTTAGGTAAATGATTAATGGCAACACGAAAAAGAAAACGTAATCCTAAGAGCAAACCGGCGATTGTGCGTATCGATCATAAAAGTACGCATGGTTACCAAGTGCGAGTGCCTTTTGAACATACGCCTCAAACCCGGTTTTTTGCTGACGGCGTACACGGTACTGCACGCAAGGCGCTGAAAGCCGCTGAAGCCTGGCGTAATGAGGTTTTTGAAAAGAAAGGGATTAACCCAAGTAACCGACGTACGATTCGTTTTACCCATAAGAACAACAGCACTGGTGTGGTTGGTGTGACCACTCAGTGGATTCGCAAAGGTGAGTATGAATATAAGCACTATGTGGTAAGTTGGTGCCCTAAGCCATATCACCAGCAGAAAAAAACCTTTTCTGCACACAAATACGGTGACGCCGAGGCGCGCCAAATGGCTATTGATTTTCGCCAAAGCCGCGTAAAAGAAATGCTTGCTTAAAGTGTCTCTCAAGAAATAAAAAACGCCCGCGTTGTGATAGGCATCGCGGGCGTTTTTGTTTGTGGGGCAATAGCTTGGAACAAGACGAGTATCTCGTTTGTCATAACATAAATATTTCTGGAGACTCTGATGATACGTTATTCAGTCGTTATAGTGATTGCAGTGCTGGCCTTGTTCGCAGGCATCGTTGTAGGTGTTAATGCCTTCAACGAGCCGAAATCAGTGCTATCCGCATCAACGGGGTCGGCACAGGTTAAGCCTTCGGCGTCAGCGGTCGATGCGTTTGGCTCAGCAGACGATCTAACGCATGAAGATCTTATTGCCAAAGGTAATGCGTCCGAGAATATTGCTCAGCTTGTAAAACGTTTAGAGCAAACTGAGGAGCGCTTGAAAAAACACGAAGCCTTATTGTCCAGTCTGAGAACAGAATTACAGCATTTAAATAACCCTTCCGGTGGCAACGTTGCCTCTCAACAAGAGGCTAGCTTAACCGCAGATGAGTCGCAGACCAATAATTATACCCCTGGTGATCGAGAGGCATTGATTGCTGCCGGCTTATCACCTGATCAGGCAATTAGTTTAGAAACACGTTTCGACGATATTGAATTGAGGAAATTGTATTTGCGTGACCAGGCGCGTCGACAGGGCGCAGAGAGTGAAGAGATTGCATCACAAAGGCAACAGATTAACGCTGAGGAAGAGGCGTTGATCGAAGAAATCGGGGACGCTTACGGCAACTATCTTTATCTTACTGGCCAAACTAATCGGGTCAGTGTTCAGTCTGTAATAGGCAATTCGGCTGCTGACATTAGTGGCATACGTGATGGTGATGTTATTTATAGTTATGCCGGGGATAGAATTTATAATAGTTTTGACTTGTCTTCTGCAACCGGGCAGGGAGAGCTAGGCGAGACGATTACTGTCCAGGTGCAAAGAGATGAACAACTGGTCGACGTGTATCTGCCTCGTGGACCGATGGGCGTGCAGTTATCGAATGAATCGATCGCTCCTGAAGGGTCTTAATAGTTTTCAAAACTGTGACAGCAGTCTGATATTAGTTAAATATTTGGCTAGTATTGAAAGAATTTATCTATCATCGTTTGAATGATGCGTCTACAATGTTGACAACCTTAGCAATTACCAAGAAGTCAAAAGGAGGTGACGATTATGGTGTACATCATGCGATATTCGATATTAATACCTTGTTTATTGGTCTCTTTCTCAGCAGTAGGTGGTCATCACGAAGAGCTGGTAGATCAGCAGGCTCTGGAAGAGGCTGAGCTCATCGAAGAGTTGGCCACGGAGCAAAGCGATAGCTTGGCTTCTGAGACGCCATTAATCACTCCTGGAGATAATACGGTTGTTAACAGTGGTGTTATTGACCGCTATCCTGGCAACCCATCTAGCCATGATGCGGGAAGCGTCGCACGTTCAGCCTTTGCTTTGGCCGTGGTAGATAGAGAGCCAGTCGATGAAGTCGCTGTGGTTACCAATGACAGCGTGTATTACTTTACAGACTTGCGTGGCCTTGAGGGTGAAACCATAAGACACCGCTGGATATACCAAGGTGAAGTTATGGCTGATGTTGAGTTTACCATTGGTGGGCCACGTTGGCGTGT
>CAYUVE010000095.1:0-1867 GCA_964447985.1 uncultured Thiotrichales bacterium | reverse complement strand
TCGACAAAATTGGTCAGATTACCGGCAAAAAGCATTTGTACTTTTTCAAACAGATGTGGCGGATTAAAAGGTGCCAGTGCTAGGGGCAAGGTCACTATCGCAAGGATTGGCAAGGGGATACGATCAAGCCATTTCATATTGATGCTCTGTAGGTAAGATGAGTAGGTTCTCGACTTTAGCAATACTAAGGCTTTAACGCCAGCCTGATATTGTTTCACTGGCAATGTCATTATTTGGTCGAATCAAGATGCCGCTTTGGCTAGCAAAGACTGTATATTCTGCTTGGTCGCGCAGAGGTACATAGCTTGCACTGCCGTAGACGGCGTCAACAAAGGGTAACCATTCTGGGTAGCGGCGCGCAAACTGCCAGATATCGAGCTGCGGTGTATCGTGCAAAGCGTGAACAGAGCGCTGTACTGAGCGTTCTTGTTCAATATTGGTGTAGCGGCCGCTGAGTCTTTCCAACTTATAGACTAAATTAAGGCCAATTAAGTTTGCGTAGCTATGCCATTTCAATACTCGAGCATCAATTTGCCAATCATCACCAAATATTTCGTAAGTAGTGCTTGGCTGGTCAGTAATTGTCAATCTAAGTTGGTAGTGTTGATGATCAAGCTCAGTAATGCTTGCGCTAGCAACCGCTTGCTCATAACTAAGTCGTTGGTAGCTATGGAGGTTGCTGGCTAAAAGCAATAGTAATATCGAGATACTGCCTAAAATAAGTGTCAAGCTTGTATTAACGCTACGACCTAACCATTTGGTTTTGCGCCAGCGGCGAACTGTCATAACAAATAATAGAATGCTAGATATTAAGCATACGATAATGACGGTATGTAAGCTCACAATAATAGCCTCATGAATGTCAGCATACTATTGTCGCGATTTAGCAATTGGTCAAGTAAGAATGGGGCAATCAGCGGTCAAAATATGTTAAATCGAGTATGCTGTGACCTTAAGTATTGAGATTACCAAGAGACGAGATGAGTAGTATAGATACAGATATTGCCGCAATGCGAGCAGTCATTCAGCGCATTGCCACTGGCCCTGAGTTAAGTAAGGATTTAAGTCAGGAGCAGGCGGAAAATGCGATGCGGCTTGTTTTAGAGCAAAAAGTTGACCCCGTACAAGCAGCCATATTCCTCATCGCTTTGCGTATGAAACGCGAAACCGATGAAGAAAACAGTGGGGTATTGCGAGCAATTCGACAAGCCAGTCGGCACCAGACGGCAGCTGTCGATGAGTTGGTTGATATATTCGAACCTTACAACGGCTATATCCGTAGTCTTCCCATGTCTGCCTTCGTACCTTGTGTATTAGCAGCGTCCGGGTTACCGGCCTATAGTCATGGTGTTGAGTGTGTCGGGCCGAAATACGGTGTCACCCAGCAGCAAGTTTATACTGCGGCTGGGATGAGTGTTTCAAGCACCGTACAAGAAGCGGCGGAACAGCTTGCTAATCCTGAGATAGGTTGGGCCTATTTATCACAAGCGCAGTTCTGTCCGTCTTTGGCAGCCTTAGCAGAATTGCGGCACAAAATGGTCAAGCGCAGCGTTTTGACAACGGTTGAAGGTATGGCGGGTGCTATAGAAGCGCGTGTTAAGACCCATTTGGTGACCGGCTATGTGCACAAAGCTTATCCGCGTATTTATCTAGAGCTCGCAAAAGAGATGGTGTATGACTCCGCATTAGTATTACGAGGTGTAGAAGGAGGGATTATTCCGAGCTTGCGCCAAAGCGCAAAATTCCACCGCTTTGCCGAAGATGAATTTAACGCTGGAGAGCTAGACCCCGTCAGCGTAGGGGTCGACAGTAGTCAGCGAGCAGTAAACATACCCGAGGAGTTTGAGGGTATCGATGGTCTCAGTAT
>CAYUVE010000094.1:1852-8398 GCA_964447985.1 uncultured Thiotrichales bacterium | reverse complement strand
ATCGAGTGGGAGTAATTTTTTTCTATTTAACTTTTTTATCGCTTAGAATTAGTTTGATCATAGTCAATAAATATTCTTTTCGCAGTTTTAAGAAATATTAGTTATGTAAGAAAATGCTGAAAGCTATAATGCTATGTAAGAAATGTTTGGTAAGTATTTAAATAATATTACTATGATAAATTAAGTACATAAATATGCTCAATCACGTTTTTTGAAAAAAGATGGAAAAGTACTTGAGTTGTCTAACAGTCTGCTATTGAGAATAGAGCTTCTGTCATAACGATTTTTTGGTAATATCGTGCTAGGATTTTCTTGTGTAACGAATTTGGAAAGTTATTGTGACCAGAGGTAAGAAGTGATGAGTGTTTCTGACATGGAGTTGCCTTCAAATCGTAAATTCGGTTTCTTCTTCGCGATAGTTTTTGTCTTATTTGGTATATATTTTATATTTGAACGTTTAAATACTACAGCGTATGTATTTTTAGTATTCGCAGCGGGTTTTCTTGTGGTGTCGTTTGCGAAAGCTGATGTGTTGCTTCCGCTAAATAAAATGTGGATGCGTTTAGGGTTGTTGTTAGGGAAGATTATTAGTCCCATCGTGCTAGCTATCATTTTTTTTGGATTGTTTACCCCTATTAGTTTATTAATGCGTTTATATGGCAGGGATGAGCTTCATCTTAAGCCTAGTAACAAAGCTTCGTACTGGAAACAGCGGGTTGAGGATATGAGCAATGATGCGTTTAAACGCCAATTCTGAAATAGGATTGTTCAATGGAATTTCTTAAGGAGCTATGGATATTTCTTCGAGTGCGTAAAAAGCTATGGTTGGCACCTATCATCATCGTTATGCTGGCGCTCGGGGGCTTATTGATATTGGCAAAGGGTTCAGTAGTTGCTCCATTCATTTATACAATTTTCTGATAAGAGAGCTATTTTGGAATGTACGTTCTAGGTGTTTCTGCCTTCTACCATGATAGTGCTGCGTGTTTGCTCAAAGATGGCGACATTATTGCCGCAGCGCAAGAAGAAAGATTTACTCGTAAAAAGCATGATGCTGGGTTTCCTCGTAGCGCAATTGATTATTGCTTGAGAGAAGCAGAAATCAATGCGGCAGATATAAGTAATGTGGTCTTCTATGAGAAGCCATTCGTTAAGTTTGAGCGCATACTGGAAACATATCTCGCTTTTGCGCCACGAGGATTCAAGAGTTTTGCTAAGGCATTGCCAATTTGGATTAAGGATAAACTTTTTCAAAAGTCGTTACTAGTAGAAGAGTTGAAATCTACACTCGGCGAAGATATTGATTGGCAAGAGAAATTATTGTTCTCTGAACATCATCTTTCACACGCAGCGAGCGCATTTTATCCCTCACCTTTTGATCGTGCAGCCGTGCTTACGTTCGATGGAGTAGGTGAGTGGACAACAACTTCGTTAGCCGTTGGTAGAGGAAAAGATCTAAGAGTTGTTCGTGAGATCCATTTCCCACATTCGTTAGGGTTACTCTATTCCGCTTTTACCTATTATATCGGTTTTAAAGTAAATTCTGGTGAATATAAAGTAATGGGGTTGGCTCCTTATGGCGAGCCTAAATTTGCCAAATTAATTGAAGAAAACCTTATAAAGGTAGCAAAAGATGGTAGCTTTCAATTGGATATGAGCTATTTCGAGTATGCGACTGGGTTGACAATGACGAATCAAAAATTTGATGCGTTGTTTGGTGGTCCTCCTCGCACTTCGGAAACAAAGATTTCTCAGCATCATATGGACTTGGCGGCATCTATACAAAAAGTTACAGAGGATATTGTCGTACGGATTGCTCGAGATGCGGCAAAAGTAACTGGAGAAAAAAATTTATGTTTAGCTGGAGGTGTGGCGTTAAATTGCGTAGCGAATGGTATTCTTTTGCGTGAGAGAATATTTGAAAAGATATGGATTCAGCCTGCGGCTGGAGATGCGGGTGGTGCGTTAGGCGCTGCTCTTGCTGCTTGGCATATACATAATGCTAAAGAGAGAGAAGTTTATTCTAAGTGTGATGCAATGAATGGAGCTTACTTGGGGCCTCAATTCAACGATAAGGATATAGAGTCTGAGCTCACCGCATGCGGTGCAAAATTTCATAAGCTTGAAGAAGATGAACTGATTGAAAGAGTAGTGGTCGAGCTTTCTAATGAGAAAGCGATTGGGTGGATGCAGGGCCGGATGGAGTTCGGCCCTCGTGCGTTAGGTTGCCGCAGTATTATTGCGGATCCTCGTTCTCCTCTGATGCAAAAGCAGCTTAATCTAAAAGTAAAGTACAGAGAAAGTTTTCGACCATTTGCCCCAAGTGTTCTACGTGAAGATGTGAATGATTGGTTCGAGCTGGATATTGATAGTCCCTATATGTTGTTCGTAGCTGATGTTAAACAAGAGAAGCGGCGAGTAATGACTAGGGAAGAGAAATCTCTATTTGGTATTGATAAGCTTAATGTGCCACGATCTTCGGTACCAGCAATCACTCATGTTAACCACTCTGCTCGTGTCCAAACTGTCCACCGCGATACTAATCCTCGCTACTATTCATTGATATCTAAATTTAAAGATAGAACAGGTTGTCCTTTAGTAGTGAATACGTCCTTCAATGTTCGAGGAGAACCCATTGTTTGTACGCCTAAGGATGCTTTTAGATGTTTTATGGGAACTGGGCTAGATGTCTTAGCCGTGGGCAGCTATATTTTATTTAAAGAAGAGCAAAGCAGTAACCTTAAAAAAGGTTACCATGAGTCTATCGGTCTTGATTAAATATCTAGTATCTTTCTTTCGCTTTAGTGGTTTAATTATCATAAATATTTTTATGACGGTGGTTTTGTTCTTTATTGTTACCTCGTCAATCGCATATTTAACAAGGTTTGATCAGGATGCCGAAAAGCTGCACCTGCATGTTGATGCTTATGAAGAATGTATAAAATCTAGTCATTTTAGAATCTCTGTTGATCAAGCAAAATTGATGGGGAAAAGCAATAATGATCTATTTGAATACTGTCGTAGTAGAAGTATGTTTACTGATGATTGGGTAAAGGGTAGAACATACTGGGATTATCATTATTACTCACAAACAGCACTAAATACCCCAGATATAGGTTTTAACGATACTCGATATTTTAATTCTCGGCGAGTTCCTTGTAGTAAAGATGTAGGTGATAAGAAAAATCTAAACATATGGATGTTCGGTGGTTCCACTATGCAAAATATGGAAACATCTGATAGCTATACAATTGCTAACACCATATGCGAAGAGCTATCTAGGGCTAATGATATTTCGCTTATGAACTTCGGGGTGGGGTCTTTTTACTCGGAGATGGAAATTCACAAATTTCTAAACTTGGTTAAATTTACTATTGCGCATGATCAAGTTGCTGCTCCTGATTTGGTATTTTTTTACAACGGATACAATGATTCCGAGAGATTGATATGGGGAAAATGGTCTGGGTTGCCTAAGTCAATTTCTGATCGTTTTTCGTCAACTTTATATGTAAAAGATAATCTACATGAGGCGCTTTATTGGTTTCTTAAAGCGGCAGAAGATTACTATTTCTTTTTGAGTGATGACCGATTGAATTTGGTATCAACTGCTATAGGAAATATCAATGATTTGGTGTCGTCGAAAAAGACAGTTCGTAATGAGATGCTTGAAATGAAGGTTGACAAAAGTGCAGAGAAGGAAGGAGTTTTGGTGTCGAGCCATGCTTATTTGAACGATCAAAGGAGCTTGTCAGGCATATGTCGCGCTGCTCAAATAAAATGCATCATTATATTGCAACCATTATTGTCTCTTCGTGATAACCCTGTCGGAGAAATTGAGGCTAACAACTACTCAAATTTCGAAGAGCATGGAATTAATGAATTGACAATACGTTTTTACGAGGAAGTAAAGTCTAGAATCTACGATTTTGAAAACACTTATTACAAAGTTATTGATTTGTCGCAGGTAACGAATGCTGAAGAATATATTGGCATGCCATTTTTTTATGACTTTGGCCATACTGGTTACTATGCTAGTGAGATATTAGGTAAAGAGATCAGTCGTCGCGTGCTTGAGCGGGACTTGCTGTGATATTTGGTGTGTTTCAATAGTTAATTTTGACGTGCATGATTTTAAGCGGAATATACCTTTATGACTCGATGTCTATTAAGCTCTATATGGGGCGATGATATAAAATATACATTGAGAAAGCGGGTACGTGTTGAATAGTGTCAGGTCTGTGTGCGTGGTGAGAGGTTTCATAAATGGCCAAGGATATTATTGGGCGTAAGAGTAATATTGTTCTCGAGCTCGCGTAATTATGAACTCTGTACCGGTTAATAAGACTGATGAATATTGGATGCGGCACGCGTTAACTTTAGCCAAGAGAGCAGAGCAAGAAGGTGAAGTACCCGTAGGTGCATGTATTGTTAAGGACAATGAGCTCATTGCTGAAGGCTGGAATCAGCCTATTCGTAATATTGATCCCACAGCGCATGCAGAGATTATGGCGATTCGTGCTGCTGCAAAATCAATAGAGAATTACCGACTGCTTGATACCACCTTATATGTCACCTTAGAGCCATGTTCCATGTGCGTCGGAGCTATTCTTCATGCTCGCGTTAAGCGGATCGTTTATGCAGCTACCGACCCACGGGCGGGCGCGGCTGGAAGCGTCGTTGACTTGTTCGCCTTATCACATAATCATCAAGTAGAGGTTGAAAGTGGTGTGGCGGCTGAAGAGAGTGCCAAGTTATTGAAGGAATTTTTTCGTCAGCGTCGTTAGTCATGCTAACCATGAGTTTTCTAGAGAAGAAAACACTCTTCGGATTGACCTTGTTGATTTGGTTTCAGCCTGCTTTTGCTGAGCTAGAAATAAGAGAGTCCTATCGATACTACGAGGTATATGGTGATGATCCAATAGCTATTCGTCAAAGTATGAATAAGCAGCGTAAAGCTAATGTCAAAGGTGGCTATGACGCTTATGTATCCTGGTTTTTACGTTGGCGGTTTAAATATAGCGATGATTTAAATGGTTGTTATATTTCAAATGTTTCGACGCAGCTGAAAGTTAGATATACCTTGCCTCGCTTGTCAAATTTGGCAGCGAAAACAAAGTCTACACAAGCTCGATGGCGTGCCTATTACGATGCTTTGCTGGAGCATGAGCATGGTCATCGTGATTGGGGAGTAAACGCAGCGCGAGCCATCGAGTCAAAACTAAAAGCTATGCCTTACTATCGCAATTGCCTAGATTTAAGAATCGACGCTCAGCGTAAAGCATCTCATGTATTGGCAACATATTTACGTGGAGAGAAAAACTACGATCGCATTACTCGTCATGGTGCGACACAAGGCGCTCTATTTCCTTAAGCATTAGGCAAGAAGATGGTTTTTCTTGGGTGGCTCTACATAATATTAATTTGTCGGATTTTTTTACACTTTTGAAGCGCATGGTTTTGTTTCATATTCAAAATTGTCATAACTAATTGTTATATAAGTATAAGTTCTTCTTGGCTTTTGTTTTGCACACCTAATAAATTGGCACTACGCGCGTCCTTAATTTCTCTTCCGAGTAGTTTGTCTTGGTGGAGTTTTTTCGTAATTGGTTATAAAAAATGATATTCAACTCAAGTACAAGAGATTTCCCTAAGGTCTCTTTCTGCTCACGCTTAAGTCTTAGACATGATTTTTCCTATTTCATCGCCATGACTATTTTCTGCGCGTTGGCTTTTTCCAGTAGTGCTTTCGCTTTACCGATACCGGGCCAGATAGAGGTGGAGGATTTTAACCTTGGTGGTCAAGGGGTAGCGTATAACGATACGGATGCAGTGAATCTGGGCGGAGCGTTTCGTATTAACGAAGGAGTGGATATAGAAGCGACGGCAGATAGTGGTGGTGGCTTTAACGTAGGTTTTATATCGACTGGTGAATTTCTTAGATACGACGTAGAGATTGCAAGTACGGATACATATGACATTGAATTACGCACGGCACGCAATGTAGCGGGCAGCGGCTCGATGCATATCGAGATTGATGGCGTTAATGTCAGTGGTGCGATCAGCATACCGAATACGAATGATTGGCAGGGATTTACGACAGTGAATGTGAGTGGGATACCGCTGACGGCGGGCTCACGGACATTGACCTTATTCTTTGATAGTGGCCCATTTAATATCAATTGGGTGCGTTTTACAGCGAGTGGAGCAGGCGGTGGCAATGCGGCACCGACGGCGGATCCGGGTGGACCGTATAGTGGCCAGGTTGGAGTGCCAGTTAACTTTGATGGATCGGGGTCATCGGATCCGGAGTTGTCGGCGTTAACTTACAGTTGGGATTTTGGTGATGGTAGTGCTTTAGGGGCTGGGGTATCACCGAGTCATGTATACAGTGCACCGGATGTGTATACGGTGACGTTAACGGTGAATGATGGGACGCAAGATTCTATAGCCGTGTCGACAACTGTCAATGTGAGTGATGTTGGAGGTGGAGGTTTACCGATACCGGGCCAGATAGAGGTGGAGGATTTTAACCTTGGTGGTCAAGGG
>CAYUVE010000094.1:0-1752 GCA_964447985.1 uncultured Thiotrichales bacterium | reverse complement strand
ATGATGGGACGCAAGATTCTATAGCCGTGTCGACAACTGTCAATGTGAGTGATGTGGTTGTTAATGAATTCAACGAAGCTCTGTACGCGGAGATAGTGCCTTCACAGACAACGAGTCTAGTGGCGATGTATCAGGCAGCGGATGGAATTGCCACAAATGGTTGGACTTCAACGGATGCGGTGCCATTTATTGACTTCAACCTTGACAGGGCAGCTGAGTTGCATCGTATTACTTTACGTGATTTGCCTACGGTAGCAGGCCAGGTACTTGACGCGACAATCAGTTTTAGCAATGACGGTAATCCTCTTGGTACGCCGATTTCAACAGGGCCCTTGACCAACGATGGTACTGTGGTGTCTTTTGCGATTAGTCCTCCTATTGTGGCAGATAGCGTTCGAGTGACATTAGATAGCACGACTGGGACACGTGGTTTGGCAGAAGTAGAGGTCTTTTCGATACTTTCTCCTGGCCAAGGAGAGGTTGTCCGAGATTTATTTAACAGTGATACCACAGCGAATTACACCGAAGTAGAAGAGTGTGACTTTGTCAGCTCACAAGCGGATAGGGCGCAGTGGGTACACTTATCCTCACCGAATAGCGCTGGTATTAGTAACGTTCTTCTTCAGAATGCGCGCTGCCGCGGTATTGCTGTGAATGAGAGTGCGATCACGGGGTCATTCTTTCTGAGAGATGCGTTTGCGGGTGCTGCAGATGAATTTGATATACGTTTGCGCGTACGCTCAGAAGCAGGCGATACCGCCAGCCCCGATGCCGGTAATGATAATGACGGTATTGGTACTGATGCCAACTTAAGAGGGATGTTAGGGATCATGTTTGGCTATGAGGATAGCGATAACTACTACCGTTATCAGGTCTCACAGCGAGATGGTCATCGTAAATTGATGAAGCGCTCAGGTGGGGTATTCAGCCAATTAGCGCAGAGCACACTGAGCTACACCTTAGGTGAGTGGATTAACCTGCGCATTGTGCGCCAGAACGGCGTCATCATCGTCTTCCAGGATGGCGAGCAAGTCTTGGCGGCAGCGGACAGCGACGTCAATGGGAGCCAGTTAGCCTTATTCTGTGCGAAGAACCGCAGTTGTTTCTTTGACAACCTGATTGTATTGGATGCGCCGACGACACCGATTGTGGCCTTGAGTGCGCCGACGGCAGCCTTTGTTGACGGCGATGGAAGCTTGGCGGTGAGTGCGGTGGTTAATGACGCGACGACTGTCGGCAGTGTGGAGTTTGTGTTGGATGAAGGCACAGCAGGAGAAGCAAGCTTTACGGCGGTAGCGCCATTTACAGGCACGTTTGAGTTGGGCAGTGCGGCGGATAATCACAGTGTTCGTGCTTATGCCTTAGACAACAGCGGTGCACGAATCAACACGCTTGCCACGATGGATGAGTCGGCACAAGTGGGTGTGAATGGCATAGTGTTGTTGACAGTAGGAGACAGTATCACCGAGGGGCTGCGTGATAATAACCTCGCGAATGATAACTCGAGTGTGGGCTTGAATGCGGGTCGGATTACGAGTGGCGGTTATCAGCCGTTGCTGACGGATGTGTTAAGTACGAATAATGCTGGTTTCCCAATCAAGATATTGACCGAGGCCAATGCGAATGAAACAACGGGGACTGGCTCTCAGCGTATAGCTGACTTGCTGGCACGTTATCCGGATACGGATGCGGTGCTAGTGAAGTATGGGACGAATGACCACAATACGACAGCGTCAGGTTTGGGCAGTAGTC
>CAYUVE010000093.1:3504-8448 GCA_964447985.1 uncultured Thiotrichales bacterium | reverse complement strand
ACCTCACCTAGCATGGCGGCAAACCGTTCGCGATGAAATAAATCACCTAAACGTATCGCGCGACGCGCGACTTTATCCTCATAAGCTGGGCCAATACCCCGCCCTGTTGTACCAATAGCTGTTGCACCACGGGCACGTTCACGCGCGTTATCTAATGCAATGTGATACGGCAAAATCAGTGGGCATGCTGGACTAATCTTCAATCGCTCACGAGCATTAACGCCTCTTTCATCGAGCATTGCCAATTCTTCATGTAACGCTTCTGGTGAAAGCACTACGCCATTACCAATAAGACACGCGGTATCTTTGCGCAAAATACCCGAAGGAATGAGATGTAATACGGTTTTATGACCGTCTATAACTAAGGTATGCCCCGCGTTATGACCACCTTGGAAGCGTACCACTGCTCCAGCACGTTCTGTAAGCAAATCAACAATTTTACCTTTACCCTCGTCACCCCATTGGGTGCCGACGACAACGACATTCTGACTCATAGTGTTTTCTTGATATATAAGGTTAGGATATTTTTTCGACTGACCAGGTATCGCCTTGCTTAACGAGTTGACGATCGCAATCTTGCGCCGCGTGATCTAATACTTGTCCCGGTAGAAGCTCTACGACTCGTTCTCCAGCTTGACGCAGTTCAGCAATCTTTGCCAAAACCGCCTCATCACCCGCAGCTGGAGCGATAATTCCGCTAGCATTCACTGATTCTGTTTGGCTTAACTGTAATAAGGTTTTGAGATCGGCACTAAAACCAGTAGCAGGTCGTGCACGACCAAACGCAGCACCAATTTCATCATAACGTCCGCCACGCGCTACTTCTTGGCCATGTCCTGGAACAAAAGCAGCAAAGACAACGCCTGTTTGATATTGGTATCCACGCAACTCAGCGATGTCAAAGTTCAACGGCACATTCGGTATCCGCTTTTGTGCTAATTCGGCAATACGTTCGAGATTATCGATAGCACTGGCCACGTCTTTACCGGCTGCAGCCAAGACCTTACGTGCTTCCGCTAGCACTGAATAATCACCATTTAGCTGCGGCAAGGCGACAAGCATATCGTGCTGCGCACCGGAAACCTTATGCTGATCTAAAAACATATCAATGCCAGGAATATCTTTACGCTGCAAGGCGTCGAATAGTTCCATTTCCTGATCATGACTAAAACCAAGCTCTCGCATAAGTGTTCGATAAATACCGACATGACCTAGGTCGACATGCGCGTTTTTGATTCCTGCACACTCTAAAGTCGCAATCATCAAACTCAGGATTTCAACATCACTTTCCGCGCCACCATGACCATAGAGCTCGGCCCCCAATTGTAAGGGGCTGCGATTACCATCAAAGCCTTGTGGTCGAGTATGCAGCACCGTACCCATATAACAAAGCCGAGTAGGCACATCTTGTTTTAATCTGCATGAGTCGATTCGCGCGACTTGCGGAGTCATATCAGCACGAATACCTAACATACGCCCACTAAGTTGATCGACAATCTTAAAGGTCTGCAAATCCATTTCATTGCCTGTGCCAACCAATAGAGATTCAACATATTCGATAAATGGCGTAAGAACTAACTGATACCCCCAGCTATGAAACTGGTCTAGCAGGCTTCTACGCATGCGCTCAAGTTGTTCCGCCTGCGCAGGAGGCATTTCTTCAATGCCTTCAGGCAACAGCCAGTGAGTATTTTCAGACATAATTTATTGGATTGGTAAGCAGAGCAAACAAACGGCTCATTTTAACGGAAGATGTAGAGTAACACCACGCCTAACACCATTCCGGCGAGGCCAGTCAGCCTTAAGGCTTGATCACTCATCTCTGACATCTGCATCATCGTCTGCCGAAACAGGCCTGGGCTGGCAAAAGGCAATAAGCCTTCGATCACTAGAAACAGTGCGAAGGCAGCGAGCAAATCATCAGACATGGAGGTATGGGCGCGGCGTCACCGCGCCACTCTGTGAAACCCTAGTTATTCCCTGATGAAGGCTGACTGAAATACTTGAAGAAGTCAGCACTTGGATCTATCACCAATACGTCATCTTTACTACTGAAAGTCGACTTATAAGCATTCAAACTTCTGTATAGAGAATAGAATTCGTGATTCTGGTCATAGGCGTTGGCATAGATCTCCGTTGCCTTGGCATCACCATCACCCCGAATCTGCTCAGCTTCACGATATGCTTCAGCAAGAATAATCTCGCGCTGGCGGTCAGCATCGGCTCGAATACGCTCAGCAGCTTCAGCACCTTTGGAGCGGAAATCTTTTGCAATACGTGAACGCTCAGCTTCCATACGTTGGTAGACCGAGTCACTAATTTGCTCAGCCAGATCAATACGCTTCAACCGAACATCGACCACTTCAATACCGAAGTTCTCTGCCTGCTCATTAGCATCACGTGTTAAGTTATCCATTACATCTCTACGCTCACCAGAAACGACCTCTTTGATTGTGCGCAGACCAAACTCACTCTTTAGCGACTCTTTAATTACTTGCGATAAGCGCGTATTCGCTCTACCGATATCACCACCCATTGATGTATAAAAATCTGATACATCATCAATACGCCATTTTACAAACGAGTCGACAACCAAATTCTTTTTCTCTTTGGTCAAAAACTCTTCAGGTGCCGCATCAAGGGTCACAATTCTGGATTCAAACTTGCGAATGTTGTTGATAAAAGGCACTTTGATATGCAAACCAGGGCCATAATCGGTATCCACGATTTCCCCTAATCTAAAACGTACAGCCTTTTCTGTTTCACCCACAGTAAATAGTGATTGCGACAGCAACACCACCACAATGACAATTAATACGATTGGCAACAAACGACGATCCATTAGCGTATTCCTCGAGAACGTGAACTATCGCGAAGCGTCTCGCGCGAACTACCACTTGAAGGCACATTTATCTGACTAGGCGCTGAGGTTGTACTGCGTTGTGGCGTTACTCCACCCGACTGACCAATTAAGCGATCCAGAGGTAGATATAAAAGATTATTGCCACCTTCTGCATCCAGCATGATCTTACTACTGTTCGCCAAAACAGATTCCAAAGATTCAATGTACAAACGCTCTCTTGTCACTTCAGGCGCACGCTCATACTCTTTCAATACTTTAACAAAGCGGTCTGCTTCACCAGTCGCCTGTGCGATAACACGTTCTTTATAACCATTCGCCTCTTCTAATTGGCGAGCAGCCTGACCACGTGCTTTAGGCAAAATATCATTTGAATACGCCTGCGCTTCGTTAATAAAGCGTTCTTGGTCTTCGCGAGATTTCACCGCGTCATCAAAAGCCGCTTGTACTTGCTCAGGTGGTTGCGCGTCCTGCATATTGGCGTTAAGCACAATCAGGCCCGTGTTATAACGATCGATAATTTCTTGAACTAGCGAACTCACATTCTGAGCCAGCTCACTACGACCTTCGGTGAGCACGTAATCGGTGCCATTTTTACCCACAATCTCACGTATGGCACTCTCCGTAGCTTGTATCAGTGTGTCATCAGGATCAACGACACTAAACAGATAATTCTTAGCGTCAACCACTTTGTACTGAACGGCAAACTTAACTTCGACTATTGCTTCATCTTTAGTCAACATTAAGGCTTCTTTTAAGACCGTAGAATTAGTATTACCGCCTTGGTAACCAATTTCCGCGGTACGTACTTGTTCTACGTTGACTGGCTCGACATATTCAATCGGGCGAGGAAAGCGGATATTCAAACCAGGTTGTAGTGTCGCCACATAAGCACCAAAACGAGTGACAACACCGCGCTCGGCTTGGTCGATAATATGGAAACTATCAAAAACCAGCCAAACAATAGCGGCCAGAATAACAATGGTCACAGGGCCTTTAGTACTTCCGGAACCACCACCAATACTGGAAACATTACCACCACCGCTGTTACCACCTCGACGGCCACCGCCCAACAAACCATTGAGCTTGTCTTGTAACTTGCGTACGACTTCGTCTAGATCTGGCGGCCCTTGGTTTTTACCATTACCGCCACCCCCCCAGGGGTCGTTATCCCGATTACCGCCGGGCTCATTCCAAGCCATGAATTACTCCAAGTCTACGTGTTAAGAAATATCGATTAGCTAAACATTATAGTATATACGAGGCTCGACTTCCGCGTCATCGCCGATTTTGAGGGCCGATTGCGAGGTTTGCGCTCCATTTTGCTCTGCGTGATTAGGCTGTAAACACACTTCTCGCAATACATCTCGTAGTTGCGCCAAACCATCACCCGTTTTTGCCGACAGCCAAACTCTTCTGACCGCGCCGTTGATGTCACGTTCCACCTTTGGCTCAGCTGACTCGATGTCGTCGATTTTGTTAAAAACCTGAATAAGCGGCACCTCTGTCGCGCCTATCTCATTGAGCACGGCATCAACTTCTGTAATGATATCTTCGTGTCGTGGATTCGTGGCATCGACAACGTGAAGCAATAAATTAGCTTCACGTGTTTCTTCAAGCGTCGCTTTAAATGCAGCAACCAGATCATGCGGTAGGTCGCTGACAAACCCTACCGTATCAGCTAATACGACATGATCCGCCCCACCAATAGATACCCTACGCAATGTGGGGTCTAGTGTCGCGAATAGCTGATCCGCTGCGTAAACATCAGCACCGCTTAAACGGTTAAATAAGGTGGATTTACCAGCATTGGTATAGCCAACTAAAGATACAGTTTGCACATTGCGCTTACGGCGAGTTTGCCTACGCCCTTCACGCTGTTGCCCAACTTTTTCCAATCGCTGACGTAGCTGCTTAATACGCTTGCCAATTAAACGTCGGTCAGTCTCAAGCTGAGTTTCACCTGGGCCACGCAAGCCTATACCCCCTTTTTGTCTTTCAAGGTGGGTCCAGCCCCTAACTAATCGTGTCGACAAATGACGTAACTGAGCGAGTTCAACTTGCAGCTTGCCCTCAAAGGAATG
>CAYUVE010000093.1:0-3404 GCA_964447985.1 uncultured Thiotrichales bacterium | reverse complement strand
ACCAACACTGCGCGCTCATTAGCGCGCGGACGATCAAACAAAATCTTTCGCCCTCATCAATACCAAATGCTAATCGGCAGGTTGATTGCCACCATCATCCTGAATTGGGAGCTTGACATTCCGCGCGGGAACCACGGTTGATATTGCATGTTTGTACACCATTTGGCTAACAGTGTTCTTCAGCAATACCACAAATTGATCAAACGACTCGATTTGTCCCTGTAACTTGATTCCGTTAACTAGATAAATCGAGACTGGAACACGCTCCTTGCGTAAAACGTTGAGGTATGGGTCTTGGAGTGATTGCCCTTTAGCCATGATCGTTCTCCATATTAATTGTTATTGTTAACGAGAGCATTAAACACAACACCCTCGTGAGACCGCAATTGAACAAGCAATGCAGTTCAATTGATAGCGATTATTATTACGGCGTCCTGCCAAATACTCGCTACTAGTCAGTATGCATCCTATCACATGATGAAAACAATTTGCGCACAAACTATGTGATAAATTGTTGCACATATCCTGTGACATTCTCAATCGTATCGTCGCATAAAGCATCAAAAACTTTCACATTCTCTTGCTTGCGTAACCACGTCATCTGGCGCTTAGCATATCTTCGCGTTGCAACGATGCCACGACGACGCATTTCATCTTTATCATAAAGACCGTCAAGGTGTTCCCACACTTGGCGATAACCCACTGCTCGCGCTGCTGGTAAACTTTCATACATATCGCGCCGCTCTCTGAGGGCCATTACTTCGTCTAACAAACCCTGCTCAAGCATCACATCAAAACGCTGCTCAATACGGCGATGCAATTCCTCACGCCTTTCCGTAGTAAGGACAAGCTTTAGCAAAGGATAGTTCAACGGCTTAGCCGATTCGTTATTTTGTAAGGAAGACATCGGACTGCCCGTGATCTCAAACACTTCTAGCGCGCGCTGAATTCTCTGCGGATCGTTAGGATGAATACGCGCTGCAGCCTCAGAATCAACGTGCTGCAAGCGCTCATGCATTTTTGGCCAACCAATTTTTGCTGCCTCTTGATCTAGCTTTGCTCTTACAGCTGTATCAGCAGCGGGCAAACCTGATAAGCCTTCTTCCAGTGCACGAAAATAGAGCATTCCGCCACCGACCATAAGCGGTATTTTTTGTTTTGCATGAATCTCGGCAATATGCACCAAGGCATCTTGGCGAAAACGCGCTGCAGAATAAATTTCATTTGGCTCGCAAATATCGATAAGCCGATGTGGAGCAACTGCCAGAGTCGCCTCATCAGGCTTGGCCGTACCGATATCCATGCCTCGGTAAATCAATGCTGAATCAACACTAATAATTTCTAAAGGCAATCTTTTAACAAGTTCAACCGCCACCGCGGTTTTACCCACAGCAGTTGGCCCCATAAGAAAAATTACCGGCAAATCTGGCATAGACATTTATATAAGGAAATACAAAAAGACAATATCCCTGTTACCTATCAAGCAACAAGGCAAATAGCGTTGATATTTAAGCGTCGATTACACCGTGTCGAATAGCCAAGTGTGTCAACTCAACATCCGTATTCACGTTGAGCTTTTCCATCAAGCGGTAACGATAGGTACTAACCGTTTTCGGACTGAGACACAAACTATCGGCAATATCCTGAACCTTATCACCACGTGCGATCATCGTCATAATCTGCCATTCACGTTGCGATAGACCATCAAACGGAGATTTACCATCTGTCGCAAAATTCATCGCCATTTCTTGCGCGATTTGTTGGCTGAAATAAAATTCGCCGCGAGCAACGGTTCTTACAGCAGAGGCGATCTCGTTACTATCACATTCTTTGGTGATATATCCTTTGACACCTGCTTCAAGTAATCGCTTAGGATAGGGTTGTGCAGCATGGACTGTTACCGCAACAATACTTAACTCAGGAGAAAGCTTTAATAATTTCCGCGTCGCCTCGACACCACCGATGCCTGGCATATTGACATCCATTAAAACCACATCAGGGTCAAAGTCACGAACACTTTCTAAGGCTTCTTCACCACTATTCGCCTCAACGACTACTTCAATATCTTCGAAATCGCTTAACAAACGTCGCACACCCGTACGAACAAGCTCGTGATCATCGACTAACATCACCCTAATCATCAGCACCCATCCCTCAGCACTTTGCTGCTACTAGGATAACATCCTCGTATATCAAGTTGCTCAACTCTGACATCCTGGCCCTACCTGGCCTGCGTTAATGATGTTTTTATTCTTATAAGAGAATTTATTACACAAAATATTTGTGCCTACTTAATTAGCGGATCCACCTAAATTTAGTATATACAACCACTAAATGGCGGAGAGGGAGGCCGCTCTCGGACGTCCTGTCCTACGCGCCACTCACACATCCATGTGTATCGGGATTTCTCACCGATCACCTCTACTTCTCGCGGGTTCGAATCGACCAATCATTCTTACGGAAAATACACCCTTCGGGCATATTTTCCGTAAGAATGGCGGAGAGGGAGGGATTCGAACCCCCGGTACCTCTCGGTACAACGGTTTTCAAGACCGCCGCTTTCGACCACTCAGCCACCTCTCCGAAACTTTACCGCTAATTTCGAGTCCGAGGAAAATACTAGGGTTTTGAACACTTTGCAAGCGAAAGTCACGATTGAAATTGTCAGAACAAACCCATATATTGACTGAAACTTTGGAAAACTTATCGGCTAGCCGATAAAATGGACTAAACCAAACCGGAGGTTGTACTGCAATGAATGATGTCGTTCGTTCGGATGCCACGCTAGGACGTGGCGTAGTTGTCAACAAAGTATTACGTAACACTTTTACCCTGCTTGCGATGACACTGCTTTTCAGTGCCGTGACAGCAGGCGTATCTATGGCGCTCAATGTCCCGTTCGTGGTTAGCATGGGCTGCTCTATTGTTGCCCTTATAATGCTTTGGTTCGTTGTCCCGCGTACTGCTAACTCGTCTATGGGCTTGGTTGCTGTGTTTGCCACGACAGGTCTTCTAGGTTTCGGGCTTGGTCCGGTACTCAACCACTACTTAGCATTGCCAAATGGTGGCCAACTAGTCATGACTGCAATGGGTGGAACAGCTGTAATATTCCTGGGCCTTGCAGGCTACGCATTAACTACACGTAAAGACTTCCGCTTTGTGGGTGCCTTCCTGTTCGTCGGTATCCTCGTTGCCTTTTTAGCGGGTATTGCTGCGATGGTGTTTAGCATGCCTGGTTTATCGCTAGCTGTTTCAGCGATGTTCGTATTGTTGATGTCAGGCCTAATCTTGTATCAAGTTAGCGACATTGTTCATGGTGGTGAAACCAACTATATACTGGCAACAGTAACGCTATATGTCAGCATTTATAACCTATTTAGTAGCTTGCTACACTTACTCGGCGC
>CAYUVE010000092.1:0-8493 GCA_964447985.1 uncultured Thiotrichales bacterium | reverse complement strand
CAGTATTTTCATCACAAACTAACTCTTTTTCTCTTCTACCACTTCGTCACGCTTCACAAACAAAGCATCCCAAATCAGTAGTATTGCACCCAGTGTAATCGCTGAATCGGCGATATTAAAAGCAGGCCAATACCAGTCTTGATAATACACTTGGATAAAATCAACGACATGACCAAAACGAATTCTATCGATAACGTTACCTAGCGCGCCGCCAAGTATAAAACCCAAGGCAATAGCAAGCAGCTTCTCCTCCTTAGTCACGCGCCAAAGCCACACAATCAAAACTATACTCACCACGATAGCTAAGCCAGACAGAATCCAACGACCTGCATCACCCCAATCGTCAAACATGCTAAAAGCAACACCGGTATTGTAAGCCAAGGTCATATTGAGCCCGGGAAATATGGCTACCGGGTCATGTAAAAGCAGATCTGCTTCGGCCCAAATTTTTGTTAACTGATCGACAACGATAACAAAAACGGCGATACCAATGCCTAATTTAAATAAGGGTTTCATAAAAAACCTAAACTCATTCTAAAATGTAGCGAGCGTAGCTGAGACGAGGCAAAAATGAACGCGAAAACGCAGTTTACAAATAGTAAATGAGTATTTTAAGTTCATTTTTAACAAAGTATCAGCAAGCACAGTAATTTTAGGATGAGTTTTAGAAGAAATGGCGTGACTCACCACTACCTTCAATATTTTCCACACAGCGTCCACACAATGTTGGATGTTGAGTATAACTACCCACATCTGCACGCCGATGCCAACAGCGTTCACACTTCGCATTTGTTGAGGCGAGCGCTTTAATTTTAATAGGCTGCTCTCCTACCATTGCTTCCATAGCTTCGGTGTCAACCGTATCTTCATTCTTCACTGCGGCATCAGAGGTAATAAACGCGAAGCGCAACTCGTCTTTCGCAACTTCTAAAGCACTATGTAACTCTCCGTTACAAAAGACAGCTACATCTGCATCAAGAGACGAGCCAATATCACCAGCAACACGCAGCTCTTCTAGACGCTTAGCCACTGTCGCGCGAGCATCAAATATTGACTGCCATTGTTGGTCTGAAATTTTTGCCTTAGCTTCTGCTTTAGGTAACTCATACCATGTTTCTGTAAATACGGTTTCTGAACGCTCGCCTGGTAGATATTGCCAAATCTCATCAGCGGTAAAACTCACGATTGGTGCTAACCAACGCGATAAAGCTTCGACGATATGATACATCGCGGTTTGCGCCGAACGTCGTGCATGGCTGTTTGCAGGCGTCGTATACTGTCGGTCTTTAGTGATATCGAGATAAAGACTACCAAGTTCATTGGCGCAGAAGTTATGTACACGCTGATAAATACGATGAAACTCAAAAGCCTCATAAGCAGCAATAACATCTTCTTGTACTTTCTGCGCAGCTTCTACCGCCCAACGGTCCAGGGCAATCATGTCATTAATATCAACACTATCTGTTGCTGGGTCAAAACCATCCAAGTTCGACAACAAATAACGCGCAGTATTACGCATACGTCGATAAGCATC
Organism: uncultured Thiotrichales bacterium; assembly: GCA_964447985.1. Lineage (GTDB taxonomy): Bacteria > Pseudomonadota > Gammaproteobacteria. The sequence goes on along the minus strand of CAYUVE010000092.1, from coordinate 6,959 downwards.
GGCAGTGCGTTTTAGAATCTCGTCGGAGACGGTCATCTCACCGCTATAGTCTGTCGCCGACACCCATAGACGCAAGACATCGGCACCCATCTGGTTCATCACTTTTTGTGGCGCGACAACGTTACCCTTAGACTTGGACATTTTCATGCCCTTGGCATCAACGGTAAAGCCATGTGTTAGAACCGTTTTATAAGGTGCGCCAAAATACGCGTCGGCACCAGCATCGTCATGAATAGCCACTGACGTTAACAAGGATGATTGAAACCAACCGCGATGCTGGTCTGATCCTTCAAGATATAGGTCTGCAGAAAATGGCAAACTTTCACGTTGCCCTAGTACAGCCTCATGGGTCACACCCGAATCAAACCATACATCCAGAGTATCAGGTATTTTTTCATAACGTGTTTCATCTATCCCTAAGTCTTCTGGTGTTAGATCGAACCAAGCATCAATTCCGTTTTCTTCTACTCGCTGGGCGACTTGTTCAATTAATTTTTCTGTATCAGGGTGGAGACTACCGCTTTCCTTATCAACAAATACGGCAATCGGCACACCCCAAGTGCGCTGACGCGAAATACACCAGTCAGGGCGGTTTTCCATCATTGAATCAATGCGCGCACGACCCCACCCAGGCAACCACTGGACACTTTCAATCGCTTTTGCCACCTTTGCCCGCAAGCCATTTTTATCCATGCTGACAAACCACTGCGGCGTCGCCCTAAAGATCAACGGTGTTTTATGGCGCCAACAATGCGGATAACTATGCTGAATCGTTTCATGCTTTAACAAGGCATTATTGCTTTGCAGCAAGTCAACAATGAAACCATTCGCTTTATAAATATGCTGGCCAGCCACATGCTCTGTGCCTTCAATAAATACTCCATTGCCTGCCACAGGGTTATCTACCGCCAAACCATATTTAAGACCAACGACATAGTCGTCTTGCCCATGCCCAGGCGCCGTATGCACCGCACCGGTACCCGATTCAGTCGTCACATGATCACCGAGAATAACGGGCACTTGTCTATCGTTAAATGGATGAGCGAGTATCATGTGCTCGAGCTGACCACCCGACACGACCGCTGCGCTTTCAAAGTCTTCAATCTCATAGCGCTGCATCGCTTTTTCCAATAAATCAGTCGCTATGACAATATATTCAGACTCACCGTTGTGTTGAATCTTTGCCACGGTATATTGCACATCGGGATGCAGACAAACAGCCTGGTTCGCAGGCAAGGTCCAAGGGGTGGTCGTCCAAATCACTACCGAGACCTTGTCATCACTTGGAATATCTTTCGCGCATGCCGCCCAAAACGCATCGGTATCCGCAACACCGAATTTTACGTCGATAGCGGGCGATTGTTTGTCTTGGTACTCGACCTCGGCCTCCGCTAAAGCGGAACCGCAATCTGTACACCAATAAACGGGTTTGAAGCCCTGTGAGATATGACCTGCTTTGATGATCTTGCCAAGTGCACGAATAATATTGGCTTCGAATTTATAATCCATAGTGCGATAGGGATTCGACCAATCACCAATCACACCTAGGCGAATAAAATCTTCGCGCTGTTTATCAACTTGCTTGGCCGCATAATCACGACAGGCTTGACGGAAAGTTTTGGCATCGACTTTATGTCCAGCCTTACCGACTTTTTTCTCTACCATCAACTCGATGGGCAGACCATGACAATCCCAGCCCGGCACATAGTCGGCGTCAAAACCGCTTAGGGTTTTCGATTTAACAATAATATCTTTAAGTATTTTGTTGACGGCATGACCAATATGGATTTCGCCATTGGCATAAGGTGGGCCGTCGTGTAAGACATAGCGTGGTCGACCTTTACATGCGGCACGCACCGCGCCATAGAGATCATTTTCCCGCCATTGCTTAAGCCTTTCGGGCTCTCGTTGAGCCAGATTAGCTTTCATAGGAAATGCGGTTTTTGGAAGATTAAGAGTGCTCTTGTATTCGCTCATTACAGATCGGGCGTTTTATGCTGCAAAAACAAACTATTATCGATGAAATCAGGGTCGGCGGCTAGCGCTTTCAGGCAATTACAGCGTCTTTGGCTCGAAAATATTCACGCGCCGCCTGCTCATCGAGACCTAACTGCGTTTTGAGTTGATCAATCGAGTCAAAACGCTGCTCATCTCGCAGCTTGGCGTGAAAATCGACATCGAGGTATTGGCCGTAAATGTCGTCAGAATAATCAAATATATTGACTTCAAAGCGCAGTTCGCGGCCCGCGACGGTTGGCCGCCAACCAATATTGGCCATACCATGATATACACCAATAGAGGTATCGACGGATACAGCAAACACACCCGATAAAGCCAAGTTGCTGCGTTTTAGATGAATATTGGCTGTGGGATAACCTAGTTTGCGCCCAAGCTGATCTCCTTTTATCACACGACCTGATAGTCGATAAGGCCTGCCTAGCAATTCAGCTGCTTGCTCTAGATTACCCTCCGCCAAGGTAGTACGCACCAAGGTGCTACTCACACGTACATCCCTATGGCATACACTGGTCATTGCTTCTACGTCAAAACCGGCTTGCTCTGCCTCTTGCTTAAGCAAATCAAAATCACCTAGACGCTGGTAACCAAAACGAAAATCATCGCCAAGCAAAACATATTTTGCATCCAGCCCTTCTACCAGTATGCGCCTAACAAACTGCTCAGCCGTCTGTTGCGAAAAATTCTTATCAAACCTGAGACACAGCAGCGCATCAAGGTCGCTATGCTCTGCCAAATAACCGAGTTTGTCGCGCAGCGACATCAGACGAAGTGGCGCCTTATCACCTGCAAAGAACTCATGTGGCAAAGGCTCAAAGGTGACCAGCACCGATGGCAAACCACGCTGTTGTGATTCTTCGCAAAGCCGGGTAATCATTTGCTGATGACCAATATGCACACCATCAAAATTACCAATGGTGACAACGCTGGCTTGTTGCCAACGCTTGAGACTGTGTATTCCTCGAATAAGTTTTAAGGTCTTTGGCATATAAATCTACTACTTCACTACATGTCGACGACGAAGGCCCAATGCTAGCAAGGTCACCACATAGCTCAACATGCCGACAAACAGCCATAGCATTAATGTAGCACCACGCTCATACCAAGCCATAGCTACCCACTGCTCAAGTGCGGGCACTAAGATCCAAAGCACGAGAGACATAACTAAAGTAGCTAAGGCAACACGCACAAACATCAATAACCAACCAGACTGCGCACGAAAAATATCTTGTTTTTTCAACAAATAAAATAACAAGCCCGCGTTAAGCCATGCAGACAAAGATGTTGCCAGGGCTAAACCCGCATGAGCCAGAGGAAAGACCAATATGACGTTTAAAATCATATTGGTAACCATGGCTATCACGGCTACTTTTACCGGTGTTTTAGTATCTTGGCGTGAATAAAACCCACTCGCTAAGACTTTAACAACAATAAAGCCACCTAAACCTAGTGAGTAGGCCAACAAACTTTGACCCGCCATAGTGACATCATGCATGCTGAACTGGCCGTATTGAAACAAGGTCAATAGCATTTCTTCGGAAAGCAACATTAAACCTGCAGTTGAAGGCAAGGCAATAATAAGCACCCAGGTTAGCGCCCAATTTAAGGTGTTTGAAAACTCCTCGTTTGATGCCAAGGTGTGTTCTTGCGAGAGCTTAGGCAGAATCACCGTGGCTAAGGCCACGCCGAATAAGCCTAAAGGGAACTCCACTAAGCGATCGGAGTAATACAACCAGCTAATACTTCCCGTAACCAGAAAGGATGCAATCAAGGTATCGATTAAAAGGTTGATTTGCGCCACAGACGACCCAAACACAGCGGGCAACATTAATTTTTTAATACGCTTAACACCCTCGACATCAGCACCTCGGCGCGGGCGCGGCAACATTTTTATTTTTAATAAAAATGGCAATTGAAAAAGTAGTTGCGCTGCTCCGGCGATAAAAACACCCCATGCCAAGGCCATGATGGGTTGCTCGAAGTACGGCGCAAGAACCAGCGCAGCAAAAATTAAGGAAACATTTAACAATACTGGCGTAAAGGCCGGTACAGCAAAACGACCATAGGTGTTCAAAATTCCTGCTGCAAAGGCAGTAAGCGAGATAAAGAAAATATAGGGAAATGTGATACGCAGCATAGCGACGGCGAGATCAAATTTATCCTCATCACCAATAAAGCCAGGCGCAAAAACCGTGATCAATAAAGGCGCAGCAATCACGCCGACAATGGTTACGATAAGTAAAATTCCACCCAGCGATGCCGCCACGCCGTCGGCGAGATATTTAACCTCGACATGATCACGTTTAGTCTTATATTCGGAAAAGACGGGGACGAAGGCTAATGAAAAAGCCCCTTCAGCGAATAGACGGCGGAGGAAATTGGGTATTTTAAAGGCAACGAAAAAGACATCGGCGACCAAGCTAGCGCCAAAAACGCGAGCGATAATCACATCGCGCGCAAAACCCAGCAGACGCGATAAAAATGTCATGCCGCTGACGCTGACGGAGGATTTCAGCAAACCCTTGCTCACGATAAGCCTTTGATATCGTTAAAAGCTTGCAAGTGTAGCGTGGGCCAGCGATCTTCGCAGCAATATAACGAAAACGGGCCGGAGATTGACAGGATAGGGCCAGATGGAGATAATGCGCGGCTCGAAAACAGATTTTGGAGCAAACATTGGCTAACTCTGCTCAAGCCAGAAAACGTGCTAGACAAGCTGCTGCTCGTCGCGATCACAATGCGGCCCAGCGTTCTGAGCTACGTACTGCAATTAAGAAAGTCGTTTACGCGGTGGAAGCCGGCGAAAAAGACGCTGCTCAAGCTGCTTACAAAGCCGCTGTCCCAACTATCGACAGCATGGCTAGCAAAGGCATTATTCACAAGAATAAAGCTGCTCGTCATAAAAGCCGCCTAAATAGCCACATCCGCGCTATGTAATTCTGCGCTACCTACTCTTGGTAGCGCTTTCACACCACGACCAAATTATCTCGGTGAATCAATTCAGGTTCATCGATATAGCCTAATATCGCTTCGATTTTGTCGCTGGCGATACCTTTGATCTGCAAGGCCTCGTCTGCCTGATAATTAATAAGTCCTAGAGCGACTCGCTGACCCTGAATATCCACACACTCCACGGCGTCACCGCGGACGAAATCGCCCTCCACGGCCGTAACACCCACCGCTAGCAGGCTACTACCTTGCTGACGCAGTACTTTGACCGCACCGTCATCCAACACTAAGCGCCCTTTTACTTGCAGATGCCCAGCCAACCAACGTTTTCGCGCTGCAAGCGGCTCCTGCCCTGGCAATAGCAAGGTTCCTAGAGGCTCACCTTGATAAATACGTTGAATCACTTCGCTTTCACGACCACTGGCAATAATAGTCATCGCTCCCGATCGCGCCGCCAAACGTGCGCCGCGTAATTTCGTCACCATACCGCCACGTCCCAAAGCACCTGCGCCAGATTTCACCATAGCGTCTAAACCACTATCATCGACCGCGACTTCCTCAATCAACTTGGCATCGCGATGAGTGCGCGGATCTGCTGTACACAAGCCGATCTGGTCGGTCAGGATCAATAAGGCGTCGGCCTCAATTAAGTTCGCTACCATGCCGGCCAGACTGTCGTTATCACCAAAACGAATCTCTTCTGTCACCACGGTATCATTCTCATTAACCACCGGGATCACGCCTAAGCCAAGCAAGGTTTTTAAGGTAGAGCGGGCATTGAGATAACGTTGTCGATCCGACAAATCGTCATGCGTTAACAGTATTTGCGCGGCATGCAAACCATGTGATTCAAAACCTCGCGCATAGATCTCGGCCAAGCCACTTTGTCCTACAGCGGCAGCGGCCTGCAGCTCGTTCAAGGCATGTGGCCGTTGCTGCCAACCGAGGCGCTTCATGCCCTCTGCCACCGCACCAGAAGACACGACGACAATCTCGACACCCTGTTTTCTTAAGGCTGCAAGTTGCTTCACCCAGCTAGTGATACGCTCTGCATCTAACCCTTGCCCATCATTGGTAATTAAGGCACTACCGATTTTCACGACCCAGCGCTTAGCACTGATCAGCTGTTTTCGTTTATCGCTATTCATGGCTTTGTTCTTGTCCCGCTTCTACGGTTTGTTGCGATGCGTCTTCCTGCTTAGCAAAACGCTCAACAGCCGCCATCAGATCGTAGACTATTTGTTGTGTGCCCTGCTTGCTTATCGCCGCGATGGTGTAAATTGGGCCTACCCAGCCAAGTGCATGCTTAATATTTTCCGCTCGTTCGGCCGCCTCTTCTGGCAGCAAAAGATCCGTTTTAGTCAGGACTAGCCAACGCTCTCGTCCGCCGAGCTCTTCGTTATATTTAAGCAATTCTTTTTCTATGGTACGAATATCTGCAATAGATTGATCTACTGATTCGGTACTACCGATATCAACCAAGTGCAATAAAATTCGCGTCCGGCTAACGTGTTTTAGAAACTGAATACCCAGACCAGCACCCTCAGCAGCGCCTTCGATAATGCCAGGAATATCGGCAATAACAAAGCTACGATAGCCCTCAACTGAGACCACACCTAGGTTTGGATAAAGCGTGGTAAATGGGTAATCGGCGACACGCGGTTTGGCCGCCGATACAGCACGTATAAGCGTAGATTTACCGGCATTAGGCAAACCCAACAGCCCAACATCGGCTAATAGTTTTAACTCGAGGCGTAATTCTCGCTGGTCACCTAACGTACCCTTAGTCGTCTGCCGAGGCGCACGATTAACGCTGCTTTTAAAACGCGTATTGCCTAAGCCGTGAAAGCCACCCTGGGCGACGAGCATACGCTGACCACTGCTTGTCATATCACCAATGATTTCGTCTGTACCTTCATCTGTTACCAAGGTACCGACGGGTACGCGGATTTCGATATCGTCACCCGCCGCACCGGTACAGTTCTGACCTCGAC
>CAYUVE010000091.1:0-8566 GCA_964447985.1 uncultured Thiotrichales bacterium | reverse complement strand
TCGTATCGAAGCACCTGACATGGGTGGTATGACTGGCATGGGTGGTATGTAAGTAATACCCGCCTAGTCGTTAGACTTAAAAGCCTCGCTGGGTGACCAGCGGGGCTTTTTTATTTTTAAAGCTATTATGTTTTAGATGTTGGCCAATTTTCTGTTTTGGCGGCTCTACTGTGACCTAGTCACAGACGAAATAGCTTGGTCAGACGTACACTATTTCTGCATAAAAGCGTAGCGATACGCCTGTTCGCAACATCGTCAGGAGGTGTGTCATGAGTACTAAAGAATGTGGTCATTGTGGCTATATCGGTAAGCCGATACACGATGAATATAGTAGCGTTATGCTGGACGTGTTTGCGTGGGGTTTTGGTCTGATAGCGGCACTGATTACGACTAATATTTATTTAGCTGTCATTGGGCCTATCGTGACGATATGGCATTTATTTACGTTTAACTCTCATCGATGCCCTAAGTGTGGCAATTGGGAGATGCACCATATTCATCATGACCATGACTCACATCATCATGGAGTTGGACATCATTGAGCAAGTTAGTTTTACGGCTAAAGAAAAAGGCGCGGTAATAACCGCGCCTTTTTAGTTTAAGTATTCTTATCTCACCATTTGATTAGTCATGAGTGATTCTATCGAGCTGCCAGGTGGTGGGTCGTCGTCGGATTGAATAGATAGACGACCTAATGGTGAATTGCTGGATGCACCTTCGGTGTCTTTTTCCTCTAAGCTAATACGTAAACGTAGGTTGTTTTGTGAGTCGGCATTGCGTAAGGCTTCTTCTAATGAAATTCTGCCTTCTTTATAAAGATTGTAAAGTGCTGCATCAAAGGTTTGCATGCCTAAGTTTTCAGACTTGGTCATGACATCTTTGATATTTTCGATTTCGCCTTTCAAGATCAGGTCTTTAACAATCGGTGTGCCCAACAAGATCTCAATAGCGGCTGTACGTTTGGCATCAAGCGTTTGTACCAAACGTTGTGAGATAAAGGCGCGCATGTTCAGTGAAAGGTCTGACAATAATTGTTGACGCCGTTCTTCAGGGAAAAAGTTGATTATCCGACCAAAAGCTTGGTTAGCACTATTGGCGTGCAAGGTGGATAGTACTAAGTGACCCGTTTCAGCGAATGCGATGGCGTGTTCCATCGTTTCACGGTCACGAATCTCACCAATCAGGATCACATCAGGTGCCTGACGCAAGGTGTTCTTTAGTGCGTCGGTGTAGCTATTGGTGTCGTAACCGACCTCACGCTGGTTGATAATGGATTTCTTGTGGCTATGAACAAATTCGACTGGGTCTTCAATAGTAATAATGTGGCCGCCACTATGCGTATTACGATAGTCGATTAGCGATGCTAGCGATGTTGATTTACCTGAGCCAGTACCACCAACAAATAGGACCAAACCGCGTTTTTCCATAATCTGCTTCTTGAGCACTTGTGGCAGGCCTAAGCTTTCTAGACTGGGTATGACGGTATTAATCGAGCGGACGACCATGCCGACTTCGTGGCGTTGCTGGAAAACGTTGACACGAAAACGGCCTATACCGTGTTCAGATACCGCTAGGTTCATTTCTGGCGAGCGCTCAAACTGAGACTTTTGGTCTTCGTCCATCAGTTCCATCGCCATGGTCCGTACTCTGCCCGGTGGCAATGGCGTGCTTTCAATAGGCGTTAGAACGCCTTGAGTTTTAATGCTCGGATGAGCTCCCGTCGTTAAGTAAAGATCTGAACCTTCTTTGAGTACTAAAATCTTTAGATAGTCTTTGAATTCCACGCTTAAGCACCAATTTTTTTGTTTTAACCCTATAAAGCAGGTTATCGGCGAAATATGGGCATCGCTTTAATGGCGAAAACACTAAAATTACGACACTATTACGGGTAAAATACGCAGAGTTTGAGCGCTAGAACTTGAAGTCCATCACAAAACGGACGCTAGGTAGAAGTGTTCGTATCGACAATCCTGGTTTTTCGCGGGTTTATTTAAGAGGATATATCTATGACGATGGCCGATCGTGACGGTGTCATCTGGTTTGATGGTGAAATGGTGCCTTGGCGTGATGCTAAGGTGCATTGCTTAACGCATACCCTGCATTATGGTTTAGGGGTGTTTGAAGGCTTGCGCGCTTACAAAACGGACAAAGGTACGGCGATATTTCGCTTAAAAGAGCATACCGATCGATTATTTGATTCGGCGCATATTTTGAATATGAAGATGCCTTATTCCAAAGATGACATTAATGCTGCCTGTTTGGCCGCCGTGGCTGACAATAATGTGGAATCTGGTTATATCCGGCCGATGTGTTTTTATGGCTCAGAGGGTATGGGTTTGCGTGCGGATAATCTCAAAACACACGTGATCGTTGCCGCTTGGGAATGGGGTTCCTATATGGGTGATGAGAATATGGCGAATGGGATACGTGTTTGTACTTCGTCATATACGCGTCATAGGGCGAACATCACTATGTGCCGTGCCAAAACTAATGGTAATTATGTCAATTCTATGATGGCGCTTAGCGAGGCCTTAGAGCGTGGTTGCGATGAAGCATTATTGTTGGACGTCGATGGTTTCGTGGCGGAGGGCAGTGGAGAGAATATTTTTATTATCAAAAATAAGACGCTCTATACACCGGATCTGGGTTCTGCTTTAGCTGGGATTACTCGCGATACGATGATCACTCTGGCACAAGAAGCGGGTTATCAAGTAATCGAAAAGCGCATTAGCCGTGATGAAGTCTATATTGCCGATGAAGCGTTTTTTACAGGTAGTGCTGCCGAGGTAACCCCTATTCGCGAACTCGACGGGCGAGCCATTGGTAACGGTAGTCGCGGCACTATTACTGAGCAGCTGCAGGCACTATACTTCGATCAGGTGCATGGCCGTCGTCAGCAATATCAAGAATGGCTGAGTTACGCAGATAAATAGCTTAGCATTAATAATGACAACGAATAATGTAAAGGAAAAATCATGGCGCAGAATAGTACTGTAGGAAATCCTGATTTAATTGAACCTAATGCTGAGAATCGCTACGAGATAACTCATTCGGATCTACCTTTGCATTGTCCTATGCCAGGTATGAGCCTCTGGAATTCACACCCAAGAGTTTATCTTGAAATTGAGGAAAAAGGTCAGGTTAAATGCCCATACTGTGGTGCAGAGTATATATTGCGTGACTAATGCCGTAGATTGGTCTTTTTATTAGAACCTGTTTGAGGCTAGGCGACTGAAAAAAGTAGCTGCTCACCAAAATATAAGTAGTACAAATACGGAGCTATCAGGAATTTCGGTTCTTCGGTATGCGGTTTATTTCTGCTTGGTTTCGTTATTTCTGCTCAGCTTTTTCTCTAAAGCAGGTGTCAATATATTTGCTGGTTTAAGTTATATTGGCGCGTTTTTTTTGCTTTGGAGAGTGGGTGTAGCCCCGGTAACTAGTCAGCCTTGGTGGTATTTGCTGCTTATTCCAGGGTTGGTGGGAATCGCTACGTCAACGCTGACACAAAATGGTGGCATAGAGGAACTAGCGCAGTTCCTAATGCGCTATAAGTTCTTTTTGTTGCCACTGGTAATTGTTGTTATTGCACAGACAGAGAAGTCCATACACGGCTTGTTTTTGGCTGCTTTGATTTCTTCTTTAGCTACTATTTTCTATGGCTTAAGTCAGTCAGATATAACGAGCATTGGTGTTTTTCAAAGTCCCTTATTTATCCTTCGTTATGCGGATATGCTAATGGTTGTCGCTTTAGCAGTGATAGTTTGCATGTCAGATGAAAAGTTTAGAAAAGCGTATAAGAATTGGTTCTGGGTATTATGTATCTCATTAGCTTTGATTTTATGGGCGCTATATTTGTCTGGTGCAAGAGGGGCTTGGCTGGGATTTTTTATCGGTGCGGTAGCGCTAGGGATATTATTTTATCGGCCTTTATTGTATGTGATGTTATTAGGGTTTATGGCGGTGCTGTTATTCGCCAGTGATACAAAATTTGTGAAAGAGATTTATTCGATAGCTGATATGGAAACTGATATATCGAATAATGCGCGTCTGCAACTATGGCAGTTAGGCTGGGAGTTTTCTTATAACCATTTTTGGTTTGGTGCTGGTCGAATAGATATGAAGCAGCGATATATGCAACATTATGAAAGCTTGCCAGCGCAAAAAAAAGAAAAATATGAGTTAGCAAAGAATTACCCAGGAGATATGCATAATAGCTATCTCCAGCTATTTGTGGAATGGGGTGCCTTGTTTTTTGTGGTTTTTACGGTATGCGGCGCTGCAGTATTTTATTTTTTGTATAGGTCTTTAGGGCAAGCTCCGCCTAGATTTAAGTATTTGCCGAAGATGGCAATAGTGGCTTCTTTCGGGTTTTTAGCAGCTCAACTTTTTCATACCGATCTTTATTCGTATGGCGCAATTAATTATCTGCTTGTGCTGGCAGCAGGTTTGTCGGCCACGCAGTTAGAAAGAGCTTAACAAGGTTATTATGATGAAAATAATATTGTGAGTTATTTATTCCAATGTTGTCAGTTATTGTAATCACTAAAAACGAGCAGGATAGAATAGAAAGATGTTTAAAGTCAGTAGAGCAGATAGCTGATGAAATCATTGTGCTAGATAGTGGTAGTACTGACGATACGGTTGATATAGTAAGAAAATTTACAGAAAAAGTTTATGTGACGGATTGGCCAGGCTATGGCCCACAAAAACAACGTGCTCTAGAAATAGCAAAGGGTGAATGGGTGCTATCTTTAGATGCGGATGAGGCATTAACACCAGAGTTAGCTGATGAAATAAAAAATGTCTTGTTTGATGTTAAACCAGATATAGTTGCTTACAGCATGTCAAGGAAGATGGTTGTGTTTGGCGAACGGTTGGATTACGGGCGTAGTACTAACTTTATTGAAAGATTATTTCGACGTGAAGGTGCCCGGTTTAGTGATGATTTGGTGCATGAAAAAGTCTTGCTACCACAAGGTAAAACCGCCAAATTGAAAGCAGATTTTTTGCATTATTCTGTTAGGGATTTTCAACACCTTTTAGATAAGACGACGCTTTATGCATGTCTTGGGGCTGATAAAAAATATAAAAAAGGGCGCCACGGAGGAGGAATATTTATTGCTGCGTTACGGGCGATATGGGCATTTTGTCATGTTTATTTATTGCGTTTAGGGTTTCTAGATGGTGGGCGAGGATTTTTTCTGGCCGTGATCCATATGCAATATACATTTAATAAGTATGCTGGCTTATGGGCGAAGCATATAGAAAATAATTGAATCAGGTAAGTAGATATTTACTGTTGATCTAGTTAGCGGATTTTTCTATATATCCGACTTGATCCGAATAATTAGGTTTCTCAGATGCAAGAGCATTCATTTCGAAATTTGCGTAAGCAGGCCGTAGGACAGCTATTGAATCAGTTGTTGGCCGTGCCAAATTCAGGCAGCGTAGATTTAGATTCTCTAAAAGATAGTATTCGGGTTTTGGTATGTCGACCTGTTCCTAGTCTGGGTAATATGTTGGGTTTGACACCGCTCATAACAGAAATTAATCGTACTTTTCCTAAAGCGAAAATAGATATCGCAGTTAGTTCGAGCGTGTCTGAAAGTATTTATAAAAACTTGCCTGGCGTTGATTCAATATTTACCTTTCCAATAAAAGGTCTGCGCCATCCAGTCAAGATAATGCGTTCATATTTCTCATTGCGGCAGAGTCGTTATGATTTGGTAATTAATCCTGTGAATTCTAATTCGGGCAGAATATTGGCAAAGTTAGCGCATGGAGATCATTATCTCATTGCGTTAGATGATTTATTGCTCGATAAGCAAGAGCATTTTGCAAAATCGCAAGTTTGTTTTTTTAGAAATGCTTTGCAATGTTGTACGGCTGATAATGATGCATCTATTCCGAACCTAGAATTAGCCCTAGATGAAGATGAAAGGGATAACGGTAAGAAGATTTTGAATGTGTTAATGGCTGGAGATGAGCCTAAGCGCACTATTTCAATGTTCACCAATGCGACAGGTGATAAGTGCTATAGCGCCTCATGGTGGAGGCGTTTATATGATCTGTTAATGGATAAAGTTGGTGATGTTAACTTTATTGAAATTTTGCCAATACATGGTGAAGCAAAACTATCAGGTCTCATGCCTGGTTATCATAGCCAAGATATACGAGAGGTTGCTGCATTAATCGCAGCGACAGATCTCTTTATTGGTGCAGACAGCGGGATTATGCACTTAGCTTCCGCTGCGGGGACACCGACGGTAGGTTTGTTTAATGTTACTCCAATCGAAGTTTGGCGCCCCTATGGTACTGTTGATATGGCAATTGATACTAAGTGTGGTTCAGAGGAATGGGTTGCTCACCAGATTGTAGAGCATTTCTCAAAGCTGTAATTTACGATCCTAGCCTGTCAGAGATAGCGTTAGTCAGTCGTTTTGCAAACTGCTCTTGATTGATACAAAACCATTTTCGAGCATTTTCCCCTAGCTTAAGAATGTCGGTAGCATTTAGGCTATTGATTTTCGCAATGGTTTTTTCGAAAGCGCTCTCGTCTATAAAAAATTCTATGCCCAGATGACGGTCTTTATGAAGCTGGGTCTCGACTAGCATTCCCCTGTCATCGGTGATTAACTCATTCATTGGTGGGCCATCGGTGGTAACGACGAGCGCAGAACAGCTCATTGCTTCGACGATATAATGTCCCCAACCTTCAGCAGTTGATGTGCAGAGATGAATAGTATGTTCGTTAAGTATGGTTTTCAGTTGCTCAAGTTCTAGCTTGTTAAGTATATGATTAACGTTGGGTAGTTGGATGGGTTCGATATTTTTGCGGTGCTGTAATATTGTCAGCTCAGGCCATTCTGGGTGTTTTTTCCAAACATTGACTATGGTATCCGTACCCTTAAGCGCGCTTTTCCCGGCGAAGTGTAAGAACTTTTTATTAGGTGAATGTTTATCGGTAGTAGACATATCGTTCGATGTGAAACCTATATATTCCACATCATCAAAAAGCGCACTAAAAATTTCATTAGCATGGCGCGTTTTTGTAAATATGCTATCGATATATTTTAGATATTTGATATGTCTTTTCGGGAAGCGCTCTTGATTGGGGATTAAGAAGTTCTTATGAGCCATGCCTAACCAAGCAGGGTGAACACGTTCCATGAAAATGTTTGCATCGAAAGTTTTGTTTCTTTGCAAATAGCGCCGCGCTGATTTAACTCGGTGGTGTTGACTGATTTCTATGTCAAATCCATGTTGAGAAAGGCATTGAGCAAGCAGTCTCGCACTTTGGTCTAAGCCAACACCGTTCATCTTGGAGATGATATTAATTTTATGAGACATATTTGTTGGCGCTCTAGTGCTAAATGCTACCTTATAGGTGATAATGTGATGAGTTTATCATTGTCCTAATTATAGCCAATAATTGATTTTTAACTTCACTTGCTAATAAGCAAATCAATTTATGATAGAGAAAACAGTGTCTAAGCACATCTGCTTACTAAGGATTTCTGCTCTGGGCGATGTCACGCATGTTTTACCATTGATTAGTGCAATTCGTCATCACTGGCAAGATTGCAGAATTACGTGGATCGTGGGTAAGTTAGAACAACGTTTGGTGGGGTCGCTACCAGGCGTCGAATTTATCATTTTCGATAAAAAGCGAGGTTTTGCTGCTTACAGTGATTTATTCAGTCAGTTGAGAGAGCAGCATTTTGATGTTTTGCTTCATTTGCAGTTATCGCTTCGTGCAAACCTTGTTGCCGCTATGGTGAAGGCGCCTACGAAAATTGGTTTTGATCGTCAGCGTGCTAAGGAAGGGCATTCGTTGATGATTAATACGCGAATTCCTTATAAGTCTAATCAACATGTCATGGATGCTTTATTAAGTTATTTGCCTCTACTAGGTATTAATAGGCAATACATAAACTATGACTTGCCAATTGCTGATTCTGTGCGTGAGCAAGCCAATCAACTTCTCACTACTGACCAACCCTATATAGTAATTAGCCCGGCATCGAGTCATGCGCTGAGAAATTGGAATGCTAAGGGCTATGCCAAAGTTGCAGATCATATTATTCAAAAATATGCTATCCCTGTTGTATTGAGTGGCGGCCGAACGAAATTGGAATATGAGTTGGGTCAGGCGATTGAGTCAGCTATGTCTGAGAAGCCGCTTAATATCATCGGTAAAGATACTATTGAGCAGTTAGTCGCCATACTAGATCAGGCTTTGTTGTTGATAAGCCCTGATTCTGGGCCAGTGCATATTGCCAATGCGGTCGCGACACCGGTATTGGGTCTCTACGCGGCTACTGATCCACAGCGTTCAGGTCCTTATCACAGTCGCGATTATTGTATAGATCGCTATGCTGATGCAGCAGAAAAATTCCTTGGCAAATCAGTAGAAGAATTAAACTGGGGGCGAAAAATTGAAGTCCCTGGTGTGATGGATTTAATTACTGCTGAAGAAGTAATAGAGCGCGTCGATAAGCTGGTAACTCAGTTGGCATCAGATTGATTAACATCAGCGCGTGAATAATCCGCATATGACTTCTCT
>CAYUVE010000090.1:0-8580 GCA_964447985.1 uncultured Thiotrichales bacterium | reverse complement strand
ATCAATCAGTTGAGGTTTAAGCCTTTTTATCTCATGTTAATGGGACAGCAGTGCTAGCATATATAACTTTTATTTTTATTGTTTCATCTGCGACTTATGGGGTATACGTAGCTCCACAGTTTCAAGATTTATTCATATCTTTAGATATGAACGGCCTACCATCAGATGATTTCTCATGGTTTTTCGATAATTGGGCTCTATTTACAAGTGTTATCGTATTCTGCCTCATCATTTGTTTATTGATAAGCATAGAACTAGCATCACTGTTTAAGTTTCACGGCAAGAAGCATAAATCTTTCGGACTGGGGTTCTTAATACCTAGAAAAATCAAAGCCAAGCATGAAAACATCTATGAACTTCTGACTCTGCCAGCTCAACTATCTAAAAACGATAACCAAAGTCATAATATTTTTACTAAAAAATTTAGCTCACAAGTTTATACAGAAAAAGATATAGCTTTAGAGATATCAAACCTGATTTCTATAAACGTGCATTCACTAACCAAACTATCTGAATCCTATATCAGAAAAATATATACCGTTGTCGCGTTACTTATTATTTTTTCTATATATCAGTTTCTCTACAGTGCTTACTCACCCTTATTCCAGACTGGGAGCATCTCATGAACCAAAAAAATGGTTTTACTCTAATAGAACTTATGATCGTCGTATCAATTATTGGCATATTGGCTGCTATCGCAATCCCTCAATACCAGACTTACGTATATAGAGCAGAACTTACCGAGCCACTTGGCATGGGTGCTCATGTAAGAGAGCATGTCACCTCCTACTATGTTGAGAACCTTGCGTTTCCCACCAATAACTCTGATGCAGGCGTACCTACCCAAGACAAATTAATTAGTAATCGCGTTAAACGGGTTCTGGTTGAAAATGGTGCGATACACGTCACTCTTGGCAACAAAATACCTGCACCACTAAGAGATAAAATACTCACCTTGAGACCTGCAACCGTCGATGGCAGCCCTCTTACCCCTCTTTCATGGTTATGTGGTTATGATAAACCCATTGAGGGAATGACCGCCGTCGGCGAAAATAAAACTGACATACCGCAAGAATTCTTGCCTAGCAATTGTAGAGCACGAACCAACATATAGATTAATGAAAATCTCGTGATCGTGTATCCAAGTTAGCAAGCCTTGTCGAGATATCTTCAAAGCTGCGACTAATCACATGTAACACACCATCGGCTTGCTGCACTTTGCCTCTCACCATGAGCAGATTAGAGGTTAATAACAAGCTACGGTAACGCTCCATTATTTTTGGCCAGATCACTAGATTCGCCAAACCATGCTCATCTTCTAAGGTCATAAACATCACGCCTGATGCGGTACCAGGGCTTTGTCTGCCTACGACAATACCTGCTGTGGTAATAACGCTGTCATTCTCAATACCCCATAAGCCCTGACTAGTTACCACACCTTGCTGGGCTAATTGCTCTCTAATAAGACTCATAGGATGCGCGCGCAAACTATGTCCTATGGTGGCGTAATCGTTAATGATATTTTCTTGAATACTCGGCGCACGCAACATCGGCGTTGCTTCTTGAATAATCGGCTGCCCCAATAATGGTTGCGGTTTTTCTACACCCCACACTTGCCAATGCGTCATATGCCTATGGCCGCTTAAACCCTGCAAGGCATCCGCAGCTGCCAATGCCATAAGGTCTTCCCTTGTTAAACCACACTTTAAAACCAGTTGATTAACGCTTTTAAAAGTATATTTTTTTCGTTGCTCAATAATTTTTAAGGCTGCTTCTTTACGCACCCCTTTTATCTGACGCAAACCAATGCGTATGGCTGGCTGACTGTTTTTATTATCTATTTGCTGACCACATTCCAAGGTGCTATCCCAATCACTAAAACGCACATCAACAGGATGTACTTCCACACCATGTCGTTGCGCATCGTGAATTAATTGGGCAGGCCTATAAAACCCCATAGGTTGGCTATTGAGTAAAGCACAGGTAAATGCCGCTGGCTCATGGCATTTTAACCAAGACGAAACATAGGCTAATAATGCAAAACTGGCTGAATGTGATTCGGGAAAACCGTAATCACCGAAACCTTTTATTTGATTAAAAATACGTTCGGCAAAGGCATCGTCATAACCTTTGGTTTTCATACCTTGTTTTAATTTATCTTCAAATTCGCCAATATTGCCTTTACGTTGCCAGGCTGCCATCGCTCGGCGTAGTTGATCGGCCTCACCTGCTGTAAACCCCGCAGCCACCATAGCAATCTGCATCACTTGTTCTTGAAAAATCGGCACACCCAAGGTACGTTCAAGCACTGTTTTTAACTCTGGGCTGGGATAGTCAACTAACTTTGGATTATTACGTCGCTGCAAATAAGGGTGCACCATATCGCCTTGAATAGGCCCAGGCCGAACAATGGCGATTTCCACCACCAGATCGTAATAATTCTTAGGTCGCAGCCGGGGCAGCATAGACATCTGCGCGCGTGATTCTATTTGAAACACACCTACCGTATCGGCTTGTTGAATCATGGCATAGGTCGCTGGGTCTTCGGCCGGAACACTACCTAATGCCCAATCACGCCCACTATAAGCTTTAATCAAATCAAAGCATTTCCTAATCGCCGTTAACATTCCTAATGCCAGGACATCAACCTTAATTAAACCCAAAGTTTCTAGGTCATTCTTATCCCATTGAATAACACTACGATCAGGCATGGCGCAGTTTTCAATTGGCACCAGGCTGGCTAAATCATCACGCGCAATCACAAAACCGCCCACATGCTGAGACAAATGTCGTGGAAAGCCCATAATCTCTTTAACCAAAAACAATAATTGACGAATTTTTAAATTATCCAAATCAAAACCGGCTTCTCTCATACGCTGTGCAAGCTGTTCTGGTTTATCGCGCCAATGTAGTAGCTCCGTCATTTTTTCAATCTGATCAAGACGCATACCTAATGCCTTGGCGACATCACGTATCGCACTGCGCCGCCGATAAGTAATTACACTACATGTCAATGCCGTACGATCACGGCCATAGCGTTTATAAATATACTGAATCACTTCTTCACGCCGTTCATGCTCAAAGTCGATATCAATGTCTGGTGGCTCGTTACGCTCACGCGAAATAAAACGCTCCATTAATAATGTCATGCGTGAAGGATCAACAGCTGTGACACCCAAGCAATAACATACCGCTGAGTTTGCTGCCGAACCGCGGCCTTGACAGAGGATATTCTGGCTACGTGCATAACGCACCAGATCATAAACAGTTAAAAAATAAGGCTCATAACGTAAATCAGCGATTAAGGCTAATTCATATTCAATTGTTGATTGTACTTTTTCCGGCACCCCCTCTGGCCAGTGTCTGGCCGCACCTTCTTCTGTCAGCCGTCGTAACCAACTTTGTGGGCTATGACCTGTAGGTACCACCTCTCGCGGGTATTCATAACGCAGCTCATCTAGTGAAAAATGGCAACGCTCAGCAACAACAATGCTTTCTTGCAATAAAACCTCGGGGTAAATATTGGCTAGCACTTCACGCGAACGGCAATGCCGCTCACCATTGGCAAACAAGGTAAAACCCAATTCAGACAATGGTGTATTAAGTCGAATAGACGTTAAAGTATCTTGCAAGACACGACGTGAACGACAATGCATATGCACATTGCCTGTTGCCACCATTGCAATACCTAAAAGTTCAGATAGATAATGGCAGTGTTGAAATAAGATTTTATCTACCTGTAGATAATGCTGTTCAACAGCCAACCAGAGATCACTCTTAAATAAATGCTTTAACCACTGACCTTCTTCTTGATTACTCGCATTACCCACCAACCATAGGGCTAAACACCCTTCTGGAAAATGATGCTCAACATCTTGCCTACTGAGTTTATAGCTGCCTTTTTCGCTGTTCGTTCGCGCAACAGTAATAAGTTTTGATAAACGACCATAGCTATGACGATTTGTTGTCAACAACACAAATCGCAAACCATCGACTAGCTCAAACTCCGCGCCGACAATTAACTTTAAAGAAGACTGCTTTGCTACACCATGTGCACGCACCACACCCGCTAGCGAACACTCATCCGTAATAGCCAATGAGTGATAACCCAGCTCTATAGCACGATTAACGAGTTCCTCAGGGTGAGAAGCACCACGAAGAAAGGAAAAATTACTGAGGCAATGCAGCTCGGCATATTGCGGTACAGACATGGCATTGCTTAACCAAATACGCCATGTAAAAACCATTGCCCTTGGCGCAGATCCCGGTATACCCATACCTTAGCACCGGCATCTGTTGTCGCCACAAAATAATCCCGGCGAATATCATCACCTTGCCACCAGCCCTGCTCTATACGCTCAAATGAGTCTTCAAGGTGTAACTGACCATGCCAATAAGGCGCTTGATGAATTTCATTTAAACGCTGTGCCTTTGCTAACATCCATAAGGGGCGTGTTAATGAATTTTTTTCATTCGTTGCACAAGCGGATGCCGCCATAGCATATTCAGGACGATGATCTCGGCTATTGACCAGAGGTTGAAAATAATCTTCTCCCAAACGAGCATGAAACAATTCCTCTAGCTGCGCCCAACTCTCTTTACCATCTACTTGAGAATCAAAAAAGTCATCGCTCTCTCTATCCATCACTTGAAACTGACGGCAACAAAGCTCAACAACCAATACTTCTTTTTTTAATTTAAACTGCGCAGACTGCGCATCAAACAACCTAAGAAAATCTTTAGGCTTAGACACCACGCGATTAAAACCCAAAGTCATGACACTGGCCGATTCACGCTTATGCAAAAACCGTATTTGCACACGCCGCGTCATCACCTGTCTTTGTTGTAAATAATGTGATAAAGACTGACATAATGATTCAACAATAGGCCGTAATAGTGATAGTTCACTACTGGGCAAACTTAAATCAAAATCTTCTAGAAAATATGGCAGGGGATACCAACGCTTAACCACTTCGGCGCGTCTACCCATTGCTTCATCAAGCTGCAGCAATAACAAGCGGCCGCCACGACGAGCCAAGCCATCACGCGGCAAGCGCAACACATCGCCTACCGTTTTAATACCGCTATGATGAAAAGTCTTAAGCTGTGCCGGCGTAACGATATGATGTAACTCGACATCAAATACAACCTGGGCCAAACTGGCTTTTGATAAAACGGGCTGGCTATAACCGCCACAAGCCAGCCAATAAGCGGCGCGCGCTGTTGGCGCCCAGGCATAAGTTGCACTTAGGCCTTCTGCCAACAAAAACTCATCCAGCACTGCTTTTATTGTCTCTAAGCGTTGCCAAAGCTGTCGGCTTCGGCCTACTTCTACTAGGAGACTATTTGAATAATCCAAACTGACCGCACTAGAAAAATGACGATAAGCAAATTGCGCTAATTTGCTTAGAGCAAATTGTTCTTTTTTTTCGTCACGCTGACAAACCACCAAGTCTTTCACTAAAGCCAAGGCCGAAGATAAGGTTTGGCCATTGGCGATACCGAGTTGTTCGGCAGACTCGCTAGCCGTATGGATTAACACACGGCTACTATTATTTTCTGTAACAACAACGGGAGTCGATGCGCCAGATGCAACAACATCCACAGCAAGCTTTTGTAAAGACAAACATAACCAAAGCGTTTCGGACCGCTTCTCCTCAGAAGCAGCAGGAGTTAAGAGACGTAATTGATGTTGACGCCTATCTGAAGAAATAACTGGTGATGATTGGCCTTTAGTACTCCCTTCTTCATCACTAATGACCATACCATCACCAGATGAGCCGCTAAGCTACATTGAGGAACGGATGAGCAGTATGAGCTTCTGTAGCTAGCGAAACACTGTGTTGGCGATGACTGCCACGGGCTTTAAGAATATCAATATCCAAGCCACCTTCTTGTTTAATACGCAACTGTAAACGCAAAGCGGCCCAGGTGCTTTGTCTTATACCTCGGTCATCATTGGCTACTCGGTACAAACCAAGCAAAGACTCACCTTCTCTTGCCGCAAGTTGCAAATGACGGACAGCACTATCAGCCAAACTGCCTTTCTTGGTACCTGGCCACCATAAAGCCATACCACATTCACGGTTACGTAAGGCTTTTTCTAATGCCCATAAAGTATCTTGTTCATCATCCAGGGACAACCACTTCACGTATTCTAAATCGACACCAGCATTGGCTAAGGCCGGTGCATAAGGCATATAAGGTGGGTTAGCAATAATCACATAGCGTTGCTCTTCGGTCATACGTTTAATAACCGGCAACCACAAGCTTAGCTCACCAATACCCATACTTGGCACCATTAATTCCACTACGGCACCCGGTGGCCAACCACCTGTTGGTAGAGCTTCATCTAAAGCATCAAAGCCTGTACTTAAGCTACGCGCATGACCACGATAGCGCTGCCCACGCCACAAAGAAGGCGTTGAATCTAATAAGCTTTCTAATTTTTCGTTTTCTAAATAATCCAGCGAGTTTACTAACATTTTCCACCTACCTTCTTATTGTCTTATTAAGCCAACCATACGACCTTCAATGGCAAACGCTTGGTCGCGCAAATCGACACGTATGGGTTCAAAATCAGGGTTTTCAGGTAACAACGTGACAATATTGCCGCGTTGTTTAAAACGCTTTACTGTCACGTCTTCTTCAATACGAGCCACTACAATTTCATTGGTCTCAGCAACATTGGTTTTATGCACAGCTAATAAATCACCATCGAGAATGCCAATATCACGCATACTCTCACCCTGTACCCGCAAGAGATAATGCGCTTGCGGGTAAAACACGGTATGCGCGATATCCACATGCATTTCGATATTTTCAGTCGCTAACAGTGGCGAACCCGCCGCTACTTTACCCACAACAGGCAAGCCACTTTCTTCCAGTAAGGTGATGCCGCGTGAATGACCACCTAGTTCGATATAGCCTTTACGTTTCAAAGCGTTAAGGTGCTGGTACGCCGCGTTATCTGAGCGATAGCCCATGTATTCGGCAATCTCACGCATAGTCGGCGGCATCTGCCGCTCTTGCAGAGACTCACGAATAAAGTCGAGAATTTGACGTTGTATATCAGTTAACTCTTGCATGGTTATACACTACTGTATCTTTATACATGTTAATATGTATATTTATACAGTGCGTTTAAAAATGCAAGTGTTTTTTCATTAACGTAGTTCATTACTGATGACGAAATAGATATGTCTCCTGCATTCAACTTTTTGCGGAGATTAAAAATGTTACGCAAAGCTTAACCTGAAACCCTATCAATTGGGCTTATTACCCCCAAACCACCCCGCTTCACTACATGCGTATAGATTTGGGTGGTTTTAACATCAGAATGCCCCAACAAAGTTTGGATAGTACGAATATCGTAACCGTTCTCTAGCAAACGCGTCGCAAAGCTATGACGAAAGGTGTGCGAACTCGCGTGCTTATTAATATCTGCCTGACGAATAGCATTTCGAATCGCTCGCTGCACGGCTGTTTCATGAATATGATGACGGCGTATTTCACGGCTTCTCGGGTCGACAGAAACACGACTTGACGGAAACACATACTGCCAAGCAAAACGCTTATTTGCACCTGGATATTTCCGCTCAAGTGCATACGGAAGATATACACTACCAAATCCCTCATCCAAATCTTTTTTATGTATTACCCTCGTCTTCTTAAGCACGTTTTGTAGCGGTTCAATTAAACTATCTGGCAATAGTGTTTGCCTATACTTAGCGCCTTTACTCTCTCTTACAATAATTTGTTTTTGCTCGAAATCGATATCCTGAACACGCAATCGACAACTTTCCATAAGGCGTAAACCACTACCATACAACAACCGTGCAATAAGCTGATACTTGCCAGTTAGATTACTAATAACACGCGTTGCTTCCGCATGACTAAAAACAGTAGGCAAACGTTTACCTGGTTTGGCATAACGAAATTCAAGATTAAATTCCTGGCGCCCAAAAAACTTACGATACAAAAACACCAGACTGTTCAAGGCTGTACGTTGCGTTGCCGGCGATACATGACGCTCAAGCGCCATATACGACAAAAAAGCAGCAACTTCTTGCTCACCCATTTCCTCAGGGTGACGCTTATTGTGAAAACGGATGAAGAAACACACCCAGTAAATATAGGTTTTCTCAGTTGAATACGCCAAACCATTAAGACGAATACAACTACGCAATTTATCGATAAACCGGCCAGATCTAGGCTTTATCGGAACAGGAATAGAATGCATAATAGCTCCTCCATAAGCTGAAATAAGTAAATACTGTATATTTATACATATAAAAACAAAAATAACAACAGATGCTATGTATCACATTGCTTATAACCAAAAACTAAATGAATTAATCGAATAGAATCAAAAACTTAAAAGGAATTTAAAGCATATTGGTAAGTTACAACAACAGCATAAAGGTGATACACAGATGCTATGTATCACCTTACAGCGATTTAATCTGATATAAAATAAACTGCTGAAAAATAAGGAGAAGACGGAGAAATATGGAAAACAAGAAAAATGAGATAAACACCAAAGCTGTGATACACAGCATCTGTAGAATAATCTGTTAG
>CAYUVE010000089.1:0-8681 GCA_964447985.1 uncultured Thiotrichales bacterium | reverse complement strand
GGGCTTTCTACGCATTCTGCGATAGTTTTGTGCCCTAGGGCATGGGCGATATCATTCATTGACCGTACCATGGCTTCGTCTAGTTCGTTATCACATATGTTTTTTATGTACGAGCCATCGAGCTTTACATAATCGGTGGGTAAATGTTTAAGATAGCTAAAGGAGCAATAACCAGTTCCAAAGTCATCTAAGGCAAATTTACAGCCTATCGCGCGTAAGTTTTTGATCACGGCGTGGGTTTGGTCTAAATTGATGAGGCTGCTAGTTTCGGTTAGTTCAATAATGACGCGTTCTGGTGCGACATTATGATGTTTGAGTTCTGATTGGATTAGGGTGATTAGCTCTGCATCTTCAAAAGCATGGGCGGAAAGATTGATGGCAAGCCGTTCTATCTCTGGGCGCTGACTGAGGATGGAAATAGCATTGCTAATCACCCAAAGATCGACTTCTCTTATTGCGCCTGTTCGTTCAATGGCATGAATGAAACGTTCTGGGCGAATAATTTCGCCGGTTTCGGCGACGGTCATTCTTAGTAAGGCTTCGTAGTGATTAACCTGGCGGTTGCTAATGCTTTCTATAGGTTGTAAATAAAGTTGTAGGCGGCCATGTTTAATGGCTTCATGGATGCGGTGGTTCCAATCGCAGCCATGAGAATGATAAAAATCATCGCTATCGTTTGAAAATAAATAGCTACGATTGCGGCCCAATGTTTTTGATACGGCCGTGGCTTTCACGGCATCGGCAATATAGTGCGCAGCACTTATGCTGTTGTCATCGACGAGACGTACTCCAATATTGCCGCCGACGATGAAACTGAATGGCTCGCGGCTATAGCGATAACCTGAAAGTAATTTCAGAAGTTTTTGTGCCATTTCGCTGGCAGCCTTGCCACTTCTATTGTGTAGGAAGACTGCGAACTCATAACCACCTATGCGACACAGTAAGTCGTCATTGTGTAGGCTGGATGATATAAGCGTGGCGATTTCTTTAAGTACGATATCACCATCATGATGGCTCAGTGCTTGGTTGATCAATTTAAAATTGAGTAGCTCGAGGTATATCAGGCTATGTTGCTCGCCCTGTGAGCTAAGACGGCTTATTTGTTCTTGTAACTTAAGCTCAAAATAGTGTCGGCTGCATGCACCAGTGATACTGTCTTGCTCGTCGTTAAGATTATGCGTCGTATTGCTAAAGCTGGATTGGGCAATTTTTCGAATTTGACCGTATAAGATCGTTTCGTCATCGTGGCCTTGTGCATCGATGCTTAGGTCAGCCCAGACGCTTTGTCCGTCTCGCTTGAGCAATCTTAACTGTAAGCTAGCGTGTTTACTTTTGTTATTAATGATTTGATCGAGCGCGCTTGTGTACGCGCCGGCATCATCAGGATGAATATAGGCGCCTAGCAATGTGGAGGCGCTGGTGCGCGTTGGGTGTCCTGTAAGCTTATGCCACGCCTGATTAACAAAGTTAATACTGCCCTGCGCATCGAGTTCAAACACGACATGACGAATATTGTCTAAAA
Organism: uncultured Thiotrichales bacterium; assembly: GCA_964447985.1. Lineage (GTDB taxonomy): Bacteria > Pseudomonadota > Gammaproteobacteria. Next base: position 7,159 of record CAYUVE010000089.1, on the reverse strand, counting down.
TTCGTGATTCTCGGCTAACTTCTCCAATATTGGGCTGATCTTCCCTTAAATGACGCGAGACGTTTTTGTTAACAGACATTATTAGGGTGTCATCATTGAATATTTGAAAGAGAAGGGGGCACACACGCTGTCTTAGAGTAGACAGAGGAAAATAATGCGAGTTTAGATCCCGGCGCTATACGCTCTACGATCATTTAATCCATGCAACGTGCTATCGAAAGCGTGAACGATAGCATAGTTTTGTGACGAAACAAAAACTTAGCGTTGTATTATTAAGCAGATACTAGGTTTCGCGCTTAATGAATGGTCGCAGTTGTACGATGCGAATGGCGTTGTCTTTAGTCTGTTTAATTTCCATCGAGTGTCCGGAGATCATTACACTGGTGCCACGCTCGGGAATAGATTCTAGTGTTTCTAATAGCAGGCCGTTGAGCGTTTTAGGCCCGTCTGTATCGAGATCAAGATCGAGCATGCGGTTGAGCATGCGTATGGTAACGCTGCCTTCGACAATGTAACTGCCGTCTTCTTGCTCTTGAATTTCAGGAATAGTGGCGCCGCGTACGGTAGTAAATTCGCCGACGATTTCTTCTAGGATATCTTCTAAGGTGACTAGGCCTTGGATATCGCCGTATTCATCAACAACTAGTCCTATACGACGTTTTTTGCGCTGAAAGTTTAGAAGTTGGGTGTTGAGTGGTGTGCCTTCGGGTACGAAGTAGGGGGCTCGAATGGCTTTTTCGAAAAACTCTCGGTCGGTTTCTACGCCGAGCATAGTGAGTAGGTTTCGTGCATGTATAAAGCCGACAATGTCTTCGATGGAATCACGATAGACAGGTAATCGTGTGTGTTCTGAGTGTTTAAGGTCTTCAACGATTTCTTTCCAGTCTTCGTTGAGGTTAATGCCGACGATTTCGTTACGTGGCACCATGATGTCATTAACCGTAACTTTCTCTAGATCTAAGATATTGACTAACATCTTTTTGTGGCGTCGTGGAATCATGGCCGCGGCTTCATTCACCACCGTTCGAAGTTCATCGCTATCCAGGTTTTCGCCTTGTTTGGTTTTGGCTGAAACGCCAAATACGCTAAGGAGCCCGTTGGCGACAACATTAGTGACCCAAACAATGGGATAGCTAACTTTTAATAATGGTGTGATGACCCATGAAGCCGGGAAGGCGATTCTTTCTGGGTGCAATATGGCTAAGGTTTTGGGTGTTAATTCGGCGAAGATAAGAACTACAATAGTCAGCACTATAGAAGCTAGTACGACAGAGCCTTCACCATACAGTCTTACTACTATTACTGTGGCGATTGAGGCGGCAGTGAAATTGACAAGATTATTGCCAAGTAAAATAAAACCGATGAGCCGATCGGGATGATCGAGTAGCTTAGCGGTGAGCTTGGCGCTATTGCTTCCGGCATTTTTTAAATGTCTAAGGCGATAACGATTAATGCTCATCATGGCTGTCTCTGAGCCTGAAAAACAGGCAGAAAGAATGATGAGAACAACTAATATGATAAACAATGTGTTTATCGATAGCTCATGCATTAAAACAGTTTTCCATAAAGCTAATTAGTGTTGTTTTGAGCGTTTAGCTAGCTTCCCTGCTTAATACTTGGGTAGCAGTGTGAATGATAATTTGTCAGCGGCCGAGCAAAATTTCTTGTACCAACTTGCTGCCAATATAGGCCAGTAATAATGCGATAAAGCCCGCAAGTATCCAACGCAGCGCGACACGACCTCGCCAACCATAGCGCCAACGGCCGTAAATTAAGGTAGCAAAGACTAACCAAGCAATAATAGAAAACACCGTTTTGTGGACTTGGTGCTGCGCGAACATATCTTCTAGCGTGATGAAGCCACTGATCAATGAAACGCTCATAAGCACTAAGCCTACGGTGATCATTTGAAATAACAGTGATTCCATGGTTTCTAAAGGCGGTAGTGCGCGGATAAAGCCACCAGGATGACGGTTATGTAAATGCTTATGTTGTACGGCGACGAGTATGGCTTGCACAGCGGCCAAGGTGAGCACGGCGTAAGCAAGCAAAGAAGTCAGAATGTGCAGGCCCAGTCCCATGTCGGTGCCGACGACATGATCGGATGGTAAAAATGCTTCAAGTAAAAGCGAAACAGCGGCTAAGGGTAATAATGCGATACCGATATTTTCAACCGGGCTCTTTAGCGATACTAATAAAAGTAGTAAGGCAATAAACCATAGGAGTAATGAAATGGCGTTGTAAAAGCCTAGGTTTAGTCCATCTTCCGTGACTAAAAAGTAATATAAGACAATCCCATGCAGCAGCACGGCTACTAGCCCGAGACTAAGCAGCATGGTTTTAGGGCTGTCTAGCGTGGCTACTCCGCCGCCTTTAGACAGGCGCGCAGCCAGCAGTCCGCCAGATGCCAAATACAAGGCAACGGCAACTAAACTAAGGGTTGCGATTAGGGGGCTCATCAATAGTGTGAGGCGAGATTGTCCACTTCATAAGCGTTCTATTCTAGCGACAGATAACGGGATTGAGTAGCGTAATTACTACTTTGGGTGATAAAAATTGGATGATACCTCTCGTTTTAGCCGAGAATTTGGCTAAAAATGTGTATTTTTTATCACGTAATTGAAAAGTCACCGCTTTTTTTGCCGCTAGCAAGAGAATAATGCGGAAAATGATGGTGGGATGAAATGGAGCTGCGGGTACTCGGTTGCAGCGGTGGTATTGGGGGAGATCGACGAACCACAGCGCTAGCTATTGATCAGGATATTCTGATTGATGCCGGCAGTGGTGTTGGCGATCTGTCGCTTGAGGATATGACGGCTATTCGTCATATCTTTATTACACATTCGCATCTTGACCACATTGCCTTTATCCCTATGCTGCTGGACAGCATTTTTGATTCCATCACGACACCGATTACCGTTCATGCCCAGGCGGAAACACTCAGCGCATTGCGAACACATATTTTTAACAATGTGATTTGGCCGGATTTTTCGACACTTCCCTCGCCTGAAAACCCCGTGTTTCGCTATCAAGAAATGGCAGTAGGTGAAACGCTAGACTTAGACGGACGTCGTATTACCATGTTGCCGGTTAAGCACACCGTTCCGGCGGTGGGATACTATGTGGAATCCGATAGCGGTTCCTTTGCTTTTAGTGGTGATACCAGTGTCAATGACTCACTTTGGCAAGCACTTAATCACCACTCAAGGCTTGATGTATTGATTGTAGAATCCGCGTTTGAAGACAAAGACGCGCAGTTGAGTAAATTGGCTCAGCACTATACGCCGAAAAGTTTGGCCAAAGATCTAGAAAAACTTAATCATCGCCCCAAAATCTTTATCACGCACAATAAACCAGGTGTCGAAGAGGTGATTGCTGCTGAATGTCAGCGCCACATTCAAGGCTATGATCTTAACTTTCTCTCTGGTGGCGAGCGCATGACGCTATAATCCACTGATAGGCGCCTCGTGTTTGATAAGGCGTCATGCAATCTCTGACTTAAACGGATTCCTATGCTTGAAGTATTAACCGAGCGACTTGGTCGCACCATTAAAAATATTCGTGGCCAAGGCCGTCTTAGCGACGACAATATTAAAGATACGCTGCGCGAAGTGCGCATGGCTTTGCTCGAGGCTGATGTCGCCTTGCCAGTTGTAAAAAGCTTTATTAGTCGTGTGCGCGATGCCGCGCAGGGCGAAGAAGTCATTAAAAGTCTGACGCCAGGCCAAGTGTTCGTCAAAATTGTTAATGATGAATTAGTTGCTTTAATGGGCGAGGCCAATGTGCCGCTTGCGCTGAATACGCAACCGCCTGCAGTGATACTATTGGCTGGCTTGCAAGGTGCAGGTAAGACCACCAGTGCAGCAAAGTTAGCTTTGCATCTTAAGCAAGATAAAAAATCGGTGTGTATGGTGAGCTGCGATGTTTATCGCCCTGCTGCGATTAAGCAGTTGCAAACCTTAGCAAAAGAAATTGATGTTGATTTTTTTGACAGTTCTACGGATCAAAAACCGACAGCCATCGCCAACGCGGCTTTAGACCATGCTCGAAGACAAGCTGTTGATGTGGTGATTGTTGATACGGCCGGTCGCTTGGCGATAGATGAAGAAATGATGGCGGAAATCAAGGCCTTGCATGCTGAGATTAACCCCATCGAAACGCTTTTTGTTGTCGATAGCATGACTGGTCAGGATGCGGCCAATACGGCAAAAGCATTCTCTGAAGCCTTACCGCTAACCGGTGTTATCTTAACGAAGATGGACGGCGATGCGCGCGGTGGTGCTGCCTTATCAGTGCGTGAAGTGACGGGTAAACCCATTAAGTTCCTGGGTATGGGTGAGAAAACCGATGCGCTACAACCCTTTCATCCCGAACGTATGGCGTCGCGTATCCTTGGCATGGGAGATGTGCTGAGTCTGGTAGAAGAGGCACAAAAAACTGTCGACCACGAACAAGCCGCAAAATTAGCTAAGAAGCTTAAGAAAGGCCAAGGTTTTGACTTTGAAGATTTTCGCGACCAATTACGACAAATGCAGAAAATGGGTGGTGTCGCGAGTTTGATGGATAAGTTGCCAGGCATGGGCAATGTGTCGGATCAAATGCGGGATCAAGTCAATGATAAAGAGTTTTTAAAAATGGAAGCCATTATCAACTCTATGACGCCACATGAGCGTCGTATGCCGGCAGTGATTAAAGGCTCTCGGCGACGGCGTATCGCTCTCGGGTCAGGAACTCAGGTGCAGGATGTTAACCGTTTGCTTAAGCAATTTACGCAAATGCAAAAAATGATGAAGAAATTTAAAAAGGGCGGCATGTCAAAAATGCTTAAACGCATGGCGCCTGGTATGCGGATGGGCTAGATTAAATAGTTATTCTTCTTGGTTGAGTTCGTCATCATAAAAGCTAAAGCCAGTGCCGTGTGATTTGGCGTGATACATTGCATTATCAGCTTTGTTGAGCAGGTCTTTTTCAGACTTACCGTCGTTAGGAAATAGGGCGCAGCCTATGCTGGCACCCACAGCAAATACGAGTTCTTGAATATGAATAGGCCGCGAGATGCTATGAATAATTTTTCTTATGATGGGGATTATCGATTGCCTTTCAGATATTTTGCAAAGTAATACGGCAAACTCATCGCCCCCGATGCGCACAACAATATCGTTACTGCGTAATACGGCTTTCAATCGTTTGGCAACGATTTGCAGTGCTTTGTCGCCAGCCTCATGACCATGTTCATCGTTAATCGGTTTGAATTTGTCGAGATCGATGAATAGTATGGCAAAGGGCACATCTTCATCTTTGCTTAAGTCTTCAAACATGCGGGAAAGGAAATGACGGTTGCCTAATTGCGTCAAAGCATCGGTCTCGGCGCGTATTTGTTCTCGCTCAAACTGACGACTAATAAGGTCGCCGTCTCTAACAACCGCGACAAAGTATTCTTCTCCATTATCGTCGAATTTAGAAATCGAGATTGTGACAGGGACTTTCTGGCCTTGAGAGTCAATGCCAAACAAGACGCTGCGATCTCCCATGAGCCGCGGCTTGGGGTTTTTCTTGAAGTTGCTAATATCCTTGCGATGACGGGTATGGTGTTCAGGTGGGATGAGAATATCTAGCAACTGTCCTCTTAGCGAGGCGCCGCTGTAGCCAAAAATTCTGTCGCAGGCAGAATTGGCAAAAATAATTTCATTGTCCTTATCAACAATGACCACGCCATCGTAAAGCAGGTCAAAAATTCCGGCAAAACGGATGATATCGTTATTATTGTTCACTTGCTCCACCTTAAAACTTAAGAGCAAAAACTCTGATAGCCCTTAAGTTTGCATTTTGGCGCGCTTGGCTGAGTAGTGCAAGGAGCTTTTATAGTTTAAAAAGCCTATAAAAATAGGGTTTTTAGTGCGCGAAGATTTTCGTCGTTAGCCTATGCTTGTTTTCGACTGTGTGATCAGCTGGACAATTAGTACGTTCATGTGCAAAAGGAGCTGTACTTTTACTACCTATTATCGCTATAATCCGCCGTTTTTTACCGAAAGACCGTAATTTTTCCCGGAGAGTATTCATGGTCACAATCCGTTTGGCACGGGGTGGTGCTAAAAAGCGGCCGTTTTACCACGTAGTTGTTGCTGATTCGCGTATGCCACGCGATGGACGTTATATCGAGCGTGTAGGCTTTTTTAATCCTATTGCAACAGGGCAGGAAGTTCGCTTACAGCTCAAATCTGAGCGTATCGATTATTGGCTGAGCCAGGGTGCTAAGCCATCTGATCGTGTTAACAAGCTGATTGAGTCAAATCGCAGCGAGTCGGTTGACGCCTAATATTGATCAGCAAAAGGTCATTATTGGCCAAATAGTGGGAATTTACGGTGTCAGAGGCTGGGTTAAAGTCCGCTCTTTCGCTGACCCAATAGAGAACATTTTGCAGTACCGGCATTGGCAATTAAAGTTGCCTGATGCTTGGCATAAGAAGAAATTGCTTGACGGGCGGCGGCAGGGTAAAGGGCTAGTTGCTCGAATAGAAGGTGTTGATGATCGTGATGTGGCGAGGTCGCTAATAAGTTGCGATATCGCAATTGAGCGGTCGGACTTACCCCGTATTGCGAAAGACGAGTACTACTGGACTGATCTCGTTGGTTTAGAGGTGGTCACCATCGCTGGCGATAAGCTAGGCAAGGTTGATCATTTGCTCGAGACTGGTGCGAACGATGTACTGGTCGTTAAAGGAGAGCGCGAACATTGTGTTCCCTATATTCGTGGCGATGTCATACGTGATATTGATCTTGCTGCGGGACTGATAGAAGTCGATTGGGATCCAGATTTTTAGTTTAGCGGCTGAATGCTTGACGAGTCATGATAGAACGCATTGATATCGTGACCCTGTTTCCGCAGATGTTTGCTGCGTTGACAGACTTTGGTGTGGTCGGGCGAGCTTTGGCGAGTGATCGCTTGCAGTTCGAGACCTGGAATCCGCGTGATTTTACGGCGGATAAACACCGTAACGTTGACGATCGTCCCTATGGTGGTGGGCCTGGCATGGTCATGCAGGTCGAGCCGATGTTGCAGGCGATTAAGGCGGCACGAGCGGCGGCACAGGCTGATGCATACTGTGTTTATTTAACGCCGCAGGGTAGATTGCTAGACCAAGAATGCGTGCAGACGCTT
>CAYUVE010000088.1:0-8696 GCA_964447985.1 uncultured Thiotrichales bacterium | reverse complement strand
GCGATCTCCGATATTGTTAGCGACCAATTTGTGCCTGATCATTTAAAGGCCGACCCAGAATTATGGAGTGGTTGCATTTCGGGCGCCTTCCAAGAACAAGAGTTTGCTGAAGTGTTCACCAATGTTGGCTTTACTGGCGCCCGTTACGATAAATGGGATATGGCACCGTGGAAAATCGTTGAAGACATCGAGTTCCGCTCTGTGACCCTAACCGCAAGCAAGCCCATCAACAGCGATAGCAACGACTCTCACGAGCTGATTTACAAAGGCCCTTTTGCCGAGGTCTGCGATGACGACGGCAATATTTTTATTCGTGGTGAGAAAACCAAAGTCAGCCCAGAATGCCACGCTGCGATAAGTAGTGGCGCATTTGCTGACGCCTTTGTTGATATCGACGTCGACAGCGCATCATGCTGTGCGCCAGCAGCCAATGAAAAACCGAGCTGCTGCTAGTCTCAACAGACCCACTTAGCAGCCAAACATCACCGTGCAACTTGCCGTTATCGTTCCTTGTCTTAACGAGTCAGAACGCATAGCGGCAACGCTTGCCCCACTGCGAACTTTAAGAAAACAAGGCCACCAGATAATTGTTGTCGATGGCGGCAGTGAAGATAACAGCATAGAACTTGCAAAACCTCTAGCCGACACAGTCGTCACGACACAGTGTGGCCGCGCTTGCCAAATGAATCACGGCGCCAGTTTGACTAAAGCCGATATTCTGCTTTTCTTACACGCCGACACATTATTGCCGAGTAACGCTGCAGAACTCATTTGCCAAGGTTTAATCTCGACACACAAGGATTGGGGTCGTTTTGATGTCAAACTTAGCGGCAATCAATATTGGTTACGCGTTGTCGAATTCATGATGAACCAGCGCTCACGTATCACGGGTATCGCTACGGGTGATCAAGCCTTATTTGTACGTCGAGAATTATTCGATAAAGCCGGTGGGTTTCCGGAAATCCCTCTAATGGAAGATGTAGAGCTGAGCAAACAACTAAAAAAAACCAGTCGGCCATTGTGCTTAAAAGAACGAGTAATAACTTCCAGCCGACGTTGGGAACAACAAGGCGTTTGGCGCACTATCGTCCTGATGTGGCGCCTGCGATTAGCCTATTTTTTTGGCGCCGACCCCAGCCAATTAAAACAACAATACGATAATTAAAAGTGATAGCAGCTACGGTTATTATCTTTGCCAAAGCTCCTGAGCCTGGCAAGGTCAAAACTCGGCTTACCACTCAGCTCAGCCCTGAGCAAGCCGCCCAAATTCATGAACGCCTAGTGCTGCATACTCTTAACACCATCAGCTTAGTACCTGGCGTTAAGGCCGAGCTATGGTGCGCCCCCACATCTGAGCATCCTTTCTTCCGTTATTGCGAAGAAAATTTTCCCATCAGCTTGCGCGAACAACAAGGCGAAGACCTAGGTCAACGCATGTACCAGGCAATGAGTGACGTTCTCGATCGTAGTCAACAATGCCTGATTATTGGCACCGATTGTCCACAACTCGAAACCAAACATATTCTTAATACTATCGAACAGCTCAAAGCCGGCAAAGATTGCGTCATTACCCCCGCCAAAGACGGAGGCTACGTAATGCTCGGACTAAAAAAGACCGATGCACATCTATTTAGCAATATCAGTTGGGGAGAAGATAGCGTACTAAAGGAAACTCTCATACGGCTCAATAACTTAGACTGGGATTACAGTAAGCAAGAAGCGCTAAACGATATTGATTACCCCGAAGACCTGGCCTTACTTAAACATATACCGCTTCCCGAGCCGCTGGACTTATAAAACACGCGGCTTGCGTTTTCATCATAATCGACTATAGTAGTCCGCTCATTGCTTCAGGTGCATTGGTTGTTATCGCAATCGATGTTAAACGGGAAGTCGGTGCGTCTAAGTAGATTTAGATAACTAGACAATGCCGACACTGCCCCCGCAACGGTAAGTGAGTTATTTAGGCATCCGCCACTGTGCTTTTAGCATGGGAAGGCGCCGTAAATAGATACTCACGAGTCCGGAGACCGGCCCGAAGCACATCGTCAATAACGTTGCGGAGGGCAACACGATGCGATTGATTCATTTCTTTCGTTCTTGTTTCCTCTGCCCAAACTATGCACGGGTGTGTGCATAAGGAAACAAAAAACAATGAATCAGCGTCTTCTTATTGGTCTCATAACCTGCCTTACAGGCATTTCAAGTAGCGCAGCAGCGGCAGAAAATACTGTTGAACTTAATAAAATAACTATTAGTGATACTCGTTCAGAAACTAGCGATTTAAATATTCCAGGACTGATCACAGTTATAGACACTGAGCAAATAGAGAATAGCGGCGCATTCAATGTAGCAGATGTTTTACGCACTACAGGAGGAATTCAATTCTCAGATCTATTCGGCGATGGAACAGAAACATCTATTGGTTTACGTGGGTTTTCAGAGACTTCAGGGCAAAATACTCTAATTTTGATTGATGGGCGGCGTCTAAATAATGCCGACCTTTCTGACCCCGATCTGAATACGATATCTGTTCAAGATATAGAACGCATCGAGATTATCAAAGGCAGCTCAACAGTATTATTTGGTGACAAAGCAGTAGGCGGTGTTATCAACATCATCACTCGAACACCTGAATCACTACGAGTTCTATCCGAGGTTAGCTTCGGCTCCTATGACCGTAGAAACACATTTGCTAGTGCTGAAGATTACTTAGAAAATGGATTCGGATATCGAATCCGTGCCGAAGACAACGAAACTGATAATTTTCGAGATAACAATAAAACCGAAACAACAGATTTCTTTGGTAAAGGGTTTTACGAGCATGATAGCGGCAAAGTATTTTTCGAGTACCAAAATATTGACGAAGATCAAAGAGTGCCTGGCTCACTATTCGCGTCAGAGATTGCCATTGATCGTGAACAAAGCGCTATCCCGCAAAATTTCGTAGACACTCGCTCCGAAATAGGTCGTATCGGATTTACACAGTCCTTAGGGGACCGTTTCGAACTGCAAGCTGAATATACCAATAGAAGTAGTACTAGCGGCGGAAGACTCGATTTTAGGACTTTCCCGAGCACCATAGACATTGACCGAAACCATAAAGAACTGACCCCGCGCATTATCTATACCGAAGAATCAGATTTTGGCAATCGTATTTTGACCTTTGGAGCAGATATTTTTGAAACAGACTATCTACTAACATCTGCAATAGGCATCACCGACAATGAACAAATTCAACGTAGCGTATACCTCCACGGTGTGTTACCTGCAAGTCAAAAACTTACTTTCTCTGGTGGTTCTAGGCGATCTCATGTAGAAAATGATTTGATCGACACGTTTGGTGCAGCAAGCGGCACTGAAATTGACGATAAACAAACTTCATGGGAATTTGGTGCTTCATACCAAGTCAATAATAAATTAAGACTATTCGCTAAAACCGATGAGAATTTTCGTTTCGCAGTTGCCGATGAATTTTCGTCAGCATTATCTGCGTTTCCAGTGGCTTTTGAACCACCAACCACACAATCTGGCAAGTCTCATGAAGTCGGCGCGGAATGGCAAAATGATTTGACTTATATTAGCTTGGAGCTTTACCAACTGTCATTAGATAATGAAATTGCATTCGATCCAAATAGAGGTGCTAATCTAAATATAGGGGATAGCAAACGACGCGGAGCAATAGCATCTATACAACATCGAATAAACCCTAGATGGTCTGCTAGTGCCAACTTTAGCTATATTGATCATGAAATAACTAGTGGGTCATTTAATGACTCTAGAATTCCTCTAGTCGCTGATAGAACCGCCACTTTGAGTACAAATTATAATTTCACTAATCGTTTTTCTGTATATTATGAGCTTGTTGCGAGCAGTGACCGAATATTAGGTGGTGATTTTGCTAATACCGGTGGTCATCTCCCAGGCTTTGCAGTGAATAATCTCAACCTTAGCTATCGTTTTAGTAACTTTAAATTTGCTCTTAGAGTTAACAATATTTTTGATAAGGAATTTAACGATAACGGTGTTTTAACCACTATTTTTGAACCCCCTACTTTCGCCCCAAGGACCTTAGGGGCATTTTTTCCATCACCGGAGCGCAACTTCTTCTTTACATTCCAGTACAATCACGAAATTATTTAAATCACTAGCGTTATTTACACATGGGCAATCGGCTAACCAAAATCTATACCTGTACTGGCGATGACGGCAGTACAGGTCTTGGCGATGGCAGCCGTATCAGCAAGGACCATATTCGAGTTGAGTGTTATGGCAGCACGGACGAAACCAATTCTTTAATTGGCGTTGTGCTAAGCCATGATATACCTGAAGCCATCAACGAATATCTGAGCCAAATTCAGCATCGCTTATTCGATTTGGGTGGAGAACTGTGTATTCCTGGCCATGTCATGATCAAGTCATCGCATGTTGAACAACTTGAGACATACATTGATAGCCTCAATGAAGACTTACCACCTCTGAAAGAATTTATTTTACCTGGTGGCAATCAGTCAGCCGCACATTGCCATGTTGCTCGGGCGGTCTGTCGACGTAGCGAACGCCTACTCGTCACCCTTAACAAAGAAGAAACCGTTAACCCGGAATCACTGCGCTACCTAAACCGACTCTCGGATCTTTTGTTTGTTACCGCTCGAGTACTAGCACGTGAGAACGGTGGTAAAGAAGTTTATTGGCAACGAGACTGATATCAAAACATGAAACAAGCAATTATCGTTATTGGCATTGGCGAGATAGGCAGTGTCTTAGCCCGTGGTTTTTTGCGGCTTGGCCACGCTGTTTTCCCAGCGGTGCGTGATACTGATCTGTATCAATTAGCGAAAGACATTTCTGATCCCGCATTAGTCGTTGTTGCTGTAGGTGAAGCTGATTTGCAAAACAACTTGGCATCACTGCCTGATGCATGGCGTGATCGTATTGTATTGCTTCAAAACGAGTTGCTGCCCTCTAGCTGGGCGAACCATAAGTTAGTTAACCCAACCGTTATTTCTATTTGGTTCGAAAAGAAAAAAGGCCAGGACAGTAAGGTTCTAATTCCTTCACCGGCACATGGCAAACACGCGCAATGGCTAGCCGATGCACTGGCAACACTGGATATTCCTGTTCGCGTCTTAAGCAGCGAGCAAGAGCTGTTATTTGAACTAGTGGTTAAAAACCTCTATATAGTCACGACTAACGTCGCTGGATTAAAGGTCGGCGGCAATGTTGGTACGCTACAAAGCGAACACGAAGCCTTTATGCTCGATGTAGCCGAAGATGTGCTCACCATTCAAGAGTCGCTAACGGGTAGCAGCTTTGATCAAGACAAACTGTTTCTCGCCATGCGAGAAGCAATGGACGCCGACCCAGAACACAAATGCATGGGACGATCAGCGCCAGCGCGACTTAAACGCGCCCTACAACAAGCAGACGAAGCGAACATTGACGTTCCCACTCTAAAGGCAATCGCGCAACTCACTTCTTGAGGCTAAACCTGACCTTCGTGAAAGAGCAAGGTTGGAGGCGAGCCTTGCTTAAACTGTAAGCGTGTAATCGACGCGTTGGTCACTTTGATTCGGAACATATGCTCAATCGGCGCTCCCAACGCATAGCAAATGGCTGCTCTGATCACGCCTGCATGCGCAACAATCAACAAATTAGCACCGGCATTAGTGTTAATGGCGTCATCCAGAGCTTGCTGAATGCGTGACTGAAAATCAGCTAAATGTTCAGCTCCTTCTGGACGATTAGCAACAGGATCATTAAAAAAACGTTCCAGTATATGGGGGTCATCGGCACGTAGCTGATCACGCGTCATTCCTTCCCAAACACCAAAACCTATCTCTTTTAAGCGCTCGTCCTCAACGACAGACACACCGTCATGGTTAGCCGCTAATTCTCTAGCAAAGGCTGCGCAACGAATTAACGGCGAGCTAATCACTTTTTGCCACGGCAAAACCTCTGGCATTGCACCGCGCATTTGCTCCCAACCCAGATCACTGAGTGGATCATCAATTTGGCCACGATAACGCCGGCCACCAACCGGCTCACCATGACGAATAAGATCTACAGTTGTTACTAAACCCTTAGACATACTAATTTGCCCAGCCCCACAGAGTTAAAAGCGCTATTACGATCAACCAAATCACTATTGTGCGCGAACTCAAACGGTGCGCACTATCAATATGCCCGTGCCAATCTAAGGGGTCATCGACCTCAACACCTTCTCGGCAAGTACGAAATTGTAAAGCGCTAACACCGACATCAATCAATAGGCGACTGTTACCCGTAACCCAATCTTGTGCCCATTCGGTTTTATTCTTACGCCAGCATTCAACCACATCGATAAAGCTACCAGCCAAAGCGTAGGCTAGCGCTGTTAATCTAGCAGGCACCCAAGCGAGTATCCCGTGTAGTACTCGTGCGCTCTCGGCAACACTTTGCAGGCTATCACCTTCTTTTAGTAAATCTTCTCTTAGCACGGAAGATAATCTAAAAAATATTGCTCCAACGGGCCCCAGCACAACAAACCAAAAAATAACCCCTAATAGACGCTCGTTATTCTCAACCAGAACACTATCTAGCACTGCACGGTGCCAAGACAACATATCGTCATCTCGCACCTTACCGTGACCAATGATCGGTAATGCATAGCGCTTAGTAGCTTCGACATCGCCCTCTTCAGACGCTGAAATATATTTTCTCAGCTGCCTTTCTAAATTTGCTGGGCCAAAACTATAGACCAATACTGCGATACAAAACAGCACATAGAAAAGACTATTCCACTCAGCAATTCGGTCCTGTAGCAAGGCAACAACTAACACAGGGATCAACAAGATCAACAAAAGACCTAGAACACCGCCACCGAAGCAAAAAAGCTTTGAATGCTTAACAGAAAAGCTGACTATCTTTTGCAACCAGCCGTAATGACGCACTTCGTCAATAGACGGTGCGAAACGCTCAATAGACAAGGCGATAAGAATGGCGACTAAATTCATAGTTCTATCTTTTGCCTCCTTTTTATTATCTGCTCTTCAACATTTCTCGGTACCTAGGCCAATCAAAGGCCGGGCCCGGATCCGTTTTACGCTCTGGCGCAATATCGCTATGCCCGACTATTCTTTCAGCGAGAATAGCTGGATAGCGCTGCTGTAGTATTGTAGTCAGCTCGATCAAGATTTGATACTGAGCAGCCTGATAAGGCTCGTCGTCACAACCTTCGAGTTCAATACCAATCGAAAAATCATTACAGGCTGTTCTGCCCTCAAAACAGGATTTACCCGCATGCCAAGCACGCTTATCAAACGATACGTATTGCCGTATCTCACCATCGCGTCGAATTAATATATGAGATGACACAGACAAACCCGCTATCTTGGAGAAATAAGGGTGTGCCGTCGAATCTAAGCGATTACAAAATAAGTCATCAATCCAAGGACCACCGTATTCCCCTGGTGGCAGGCTGATATTATGGATAACTAGCAAACTCGGCTCGCAGTCAGTCGGGCGCTCGTCAAAGTTGGGGCATTCTTTACGAATCACACCCGTCAACCAACCCTGTTCATCAACTGACAAGGAACCGGGTTTAGCGTCGGTATTATTCACAAAAATCACTGGAATACATTGAGAACGCTATGATACAACAAGTCTAACCTTTAGCACGGCCTCGCCACGGAAAATATGGACGCAACGCTGTTCAAATTATCAACTGTCGATTTATGGCTAGGCCTTGCTTATCTTGTCGTCATTATTGCAATAGGCTTATTTTTATCACGTTACTCGCATAATAATGCCGAGGGTTATTTTCTTGCCAACCGAGCCATGCTTTGGCCGTTTATTGGCATTAGCCTATTTGCTTCCAATATTTCTAGCACCACTCTGATCGGGCTTGCTGGTGAAGCCTACAACACTGGCATCTCTGTATTTAACTACGAGTGGATGGCCTCGATCATATTGGTCTTTTATTGCTTTTTTATGCTACCTCAGGTTTTACGCTCTCGCGTATACACCATGCCTGAATTTCTTGAGCGACGGTTTAATTCAAATATCAGAAAATATTTTTCCTTGTTAACGCTGTTTCTCAACATCGTTGTGGATACCGCGGGCAGCCTTTATGCCGGCGGGCTACTGCTCAAACTAGTTTTCCCAGAAATACCGCTATGGCAAACCATTACACTGCTGGCCGTAGTCGCTGGTATATACACCATTGTAGGCGGGCTATCTGCTGTGATTTATACCGATACCCTTCAAGGCGTGCTGTTAATCATAGGTTCGGTGGTGATTACTGTTATCGCGTACCAACAAGTCGGTGGTTGGTCGACGATAGTCAGCGAAGTACCAAGCGACATGCTCTCACTAATACGTCCGCCCAGTGACTCTGGCGTACCTTGGCCAGGACTTATCTTAGGTGTCTCGCTGCTGGGGTTTTACTTCTGGTGTAGCAACCAATTTATGGCGCAACGCTTTCTTAGCGCCAAGAATATCGATCATGGGCGCTGGGGTGCCTTATTCGCGGGCCTACTCAAACTGCCAGTGCTATTTATTATGGTCTTACCCGGCACCTTCGCCATCTTGCTCTATGCTGATTTAGAACGCGCCGACTTGGTTTATCCCACCCTAATGTTTGATTTATTACCCATCGGCCTACTCGGTCTGGTGCTTGGTGGGTTTATGGCAGCGCTCATGTCACAAAGTGACTC